>CAJZFM010000001.1 GCA_915070235.1 uncultured Capnocytophaga sp.
TTACCTTATCTAAGAAATAGAAAGGAAAAACTGACAATATTACATGTTTTAGCAAAAATATCTCATGAGAATAGGAAATTTTGACAGTCTTTTAGAAGACCATCTTGAAGATGCGAAAATCATAGCCATCCCTCATCAGCGAGATGAAGAGGAGATGGAGGAAGATCATACCGATGCTTCACTACCTGAAGTGCTCCCTATACTCCCTTTGAAGAATACGGTACTCTTCCCTGGGGTGATTATGCCGATTTCTATCAAGCGAGAGGCCTCTTTGGAACTTATCAATGATGCCAAAAAGGAGCGCCTAATAGGAGTGGTCAGCCAGCGCAACGACAATGATGCTCCTAACAAAGAAGACTTCTATAGTATAGGAGTGGTGGCACGTATCATCAAGATTCTCAAAATTCCCGATGGAAGTATCAGTGTCTTGGTACAAGGGACACGCCGCTTCCAAATCACCGAATTTGTAGAGGAACAGCCCTACTTCAAGGCCAAGATACAGGAAAGCCCCGAACTACTCCCTGAAGAGGAAGATGAAGAGTTTACCGCTACTATGGAAGTAGTCAGGGATATTTCCTTGAGATTGGCCAAAGAAACAGCCTCTGGCGGACTTGAGGTGCCTTTCGTATTGCAAAACATAGACAATGATTTCTTCTTGATTAACTATGTAGCCTCCACCTCGCCCCTATCGGTAAGTGAAAAACAGGATATATTGGAGCAAAACAGCTTGGTTACCCGTGCTTGGTCTATTATCAAGTACTTCGGGGTAGAACTCCAGAAAGCAACTCTAAGGCGGGAAATACAGAACAAAGTACATATGGACTTTGACAAGCAACAGCGTGATTATTTCCTACACCAACAGATACAGACCATTCAGAAAGAATTGGGCAATGAGTCCTTTGAGGCGGATATAGAAAAATTCAAAGAGCAAGCTAAAACCAAGCTATGGAATGAGAAAATTCAAAAGCACTTTGATAAGGAACTGGCCAAGCTCCAGCGCCTTAACCCCCAGATGCCTGACTATGCTATACAGCGCAACTATATAGACTTACTCTTAGACCTGCCTTGGGGTGTCTATTCCAAAGACAAGTTTGACCTCAAGCGCGCACAGAAAATATTGGACAAAGACCATTATGGTTTGGAAGATGTCAAGCGGCGTATCATAGAATACTTAGCCGTACTAAAGCTACGCAATGATATGAAATCGCCTATCCTCTGTCTCTATGGTCCTCCAGGGGTAGGAAAAACCTCCTTAGGTCGTTCCATAGCCAAGGCCTTAGGTCGCGAATATGTACGTATGGCACTGGGTGGCCTGCGCGATGAGGCAGAGATTCGCGGGCACCGCAAGACCTACATAGGGGCTATGCCTGGGCGTATCTTACAACTGATTAAGAAAGCGGGTACTTCCAATCCTGTTTTTGTCTTAGACGAGCTGGACAAGCTCAGTCAGGGCTACGGAGGGGATCCTTCTTCTGCTATGTTGGAGGTGCTTGACCCTGAGCAGAACAACGAGTTCTATGATAACTTCCTTGAGATAGGTTATGACCTCTCCAAGGTGATGTTCATCGCTACAGCCAATGACCTAAGCACCATACAGCCTGCTCTGAAGGACAGAATGGAAATCATCAACATCTCTGGCTACACTATTGAAGAAAAGGTAGAGATTGCCCGCCATTTCCTTTTGCCCAAAGTACTCAAGGAGCATGGTATGGAACAAAAGCAAATCCAGCTGGGTAAGAAAGAGATAGAACGTATCATAGAGGGTTATACACGTGAGTCAGGCGTAAGAAACTTAGAAAAACAAATCGCCAAAATCGTACGCTATATAGCCCGTGCTATTGCCATGGATGAGGAGTACAACCCGAAAATCTCCTTGGAGGATATCCGAAAAATATTGGGTATTCCTACCGAGCGAGATAAGTATGAGAACAATGAAGTGGCAGGTGTGGTAACAGGATTGGCGTGGACAAGTGTCGGGGGGGATATCCTCTTTATAGAATCCGCTTTCTCCAAGGGCAGCGGCGGCCTTTCTATCACAGGAAATATAGGTATAGTGATGAAGGAGTCGGCCACCATCGCCTTAGAATATATCAAGGCTCATGCCGAGCAGTTTGGCCTTGACACGCGTATTTTTGACCAATACAAAATTCATATCCATATCCCTGAAGGTGCCACCCCTAAGGATGGGCCTAGTGCAGGGATTGCACTACTGACCTCACTCTTCTCGGTACTGACCCAGCGAAGGGTGAAGAAGAACTTAGCCATGACAGGAGAGATTACCCTCCGTGGTAAAGTACTCCCTGTGGGAGGTATCAAAGAGAAAATACTTGCCGCCAAGCGAGCAGGTATCAAGGAAATTATCCTATGCAAGGACAATGAAAAAGACATAGACGAGATAAAACAAGAATATCTCCAAGGTCTTACCTTCCACTATGTTACTGAAATGGAAGAGGTACTTAAAAAAGCTGTAACACAAGAAGCCGTAAAGAACCCTAAGACCTTCACCTTTGATGATAAAGTAGGGGTAAATGGCAATTCACTTACATAAAAGTACAATTAACAATTAACCATTGATAATTAACCATTAATCATTAATCATTAACAATTAAATTTGTATTTTTGCAGCACCAACAATTTTTAAATATTTAGATTTATGGACAGAGAACAGTTCCTTAAAGAAGCACAAGACAAGATCAGTGCTTTAACTGAGAAAATCAACTCTTTAACAGCCTCTTTAGGTATCCAAACAGGAGATCTTAAAGAAAAAGCTCAAGAAGAAATCAACAAACTCTTAGCTGACAAATCCTCTCTTACTGAAAAATTTGAAGCCTTAAAGAATGTCTCTGATGACAAGTGGGAAGAAGCCAAAAAAGCTTTCAATGATATTGCCTCTGGTAACTTCTCTGAAGGTATCCAAAAGGGAATTGATACACTAAAGAATTTATTCTAATTCAGTAGTTAGTGGTTAGTGATTAGTTGTCAGAAACTAACCACTAACCACTAATAACTAACAACTAATAGAATAACATGTTTGATAACTTAAGTGATAAATTAGAGAAGGCCTTACATGTACTCAAGGGGCATGGCCAAATTACTGAAATTAATGTAGCGGAAACGCTCAAGGAAGTACGTCGTGCGCTCTTGGATGCCGACGTGAACTATGCCATTGCTAAGGACTTTACCGCTAAGGTAAAAGCTAAAGCCTTGGGTGCCAATGTACTTACCACCTTACAGCCTGGCCAGCTCATGGTCAAGATTGTCCGTGATGAGCTTACCGAACTTATGGGGGGCGATGCCACTGGGGTCAATCTCAGCGGTAATCCATCGGTGATCCTTATGTCGGGGCTACAAGGGTCTGGTAAAACTACCTTCTCTGGAAAATTGGCCAACTTCCTCAAAACCAAGAAGAACAAAAAGCCGCTCTTGGTTGCCTGTGACGTCTATCGTCCTGCAGCGATTGACCAGCTACATATTGTAGGGGATCAGATAGGAGTGCCTGTATTTTCCGAAAAAGAAAACAACAATCCTGTAGATATAGCTCAAAAAGGAATCGCTTATGCCAAAAGTAATGGGCTAAATGTAGTCATTATAGATACTGCGGGGCGCTTGGCCGTAGATGAGCTGATGATGAAGGAAATCGCCGATATTCACAAGGCGGTTACCCCTCAGGAGACCCTTTTTGTGGTAGATGCCATGACTGGGCAAGACGCGGTAAATACCGCCAAAGCCTTCAACGATGTCCTAAACTTTGATGGGGTAATCCTTACCAAATTGGACGGGGATACCCGTGGTGGGGCTGCCATCTCTATCAAATCGGTAGTAAATAAGCCTATCAAGTTTGTCGGTACAGGCGAGAAAATGGACGCGATCGATGTGTTCTATCCCGCTCGTATGGCCGACCGTATCTTAGGCATGGGGGACGTAGTATCCCTCGTGGAGCGTGCCCAAGAGCAGTTTGACGAAGAACAAGCCCGTAAGTTACAGAAAAAAATAGCCAAGAACCAATTCGGTTTTGACGACTTCCTCTCCCAGATACAACAAATCAAGAAAATGGGTAGCATGAAAGATCTCTTAGGTATGCTCCCTGGGGTAGGTAAGGCCGTAAAAGACTTAGATATCAGTGATGACGCTTTCAAGTATATTGAGGCTATCATATACTCTATGACCCCCGCCGAACGTAGTAACCCTTCTATCATCAATACCTCACGCAAGAATCGCATTGCTAAAGGAAGCGGTCGCAACATCGCCGAAGTCAATCAGCTCCTTAAGCAGTTTGAGCAAATGAGCAAAATGATGAAGATGATGCAAAGTGGCGGTGCCAAACAAATGATGCGCATGATGCAATCCATGCCAAGAATGTAAATATTTAAATATGGAACAAGAATTATTAGATAGCTACTTTCATTTTATAAGAGAAGTTGTAGCCACAGGAATCATTTATTGTCTTAGAGATACACAAAGCGAATATGTGGCCGCTTGCACCTCCAACCAGTTTGTAACTCAGGACGATGAGGAACAAGTAGGGGTATTTGCCTTTTGGTCTGATAAAGAGGGAGCCCAAGCCTGCCAGAAAGAGGAGTGGGAGGAATACACTGTCAGTGAAATTCCCTTAGCCGAATTCATGGAAAGCTGGTGCTTGAATATGTATCAGGACGACATTGTAGCAGGAATCAATTTTTCTAAAGACCTATATGGTCATGAGGAATCCCCTATGGAACTACTTAAGGCTCTTATCGCTGAGGTAGAGGCCAATAAGGTGACACCCTCTTTCAATGGATTTACCTCTTTGGATGATCTAAAAGAATACGTTAAAGAAATAGAGGCTGAATAAACATTTTTTTTATTCTTTTTCACAACAACTGTCCGTTATGTACCCAAAAGTACCTTGCGGACAGTTTACTATCTTATCAGGTACTTAAAAAACAATCTGTTGTTTATAATTATTAGTTAAAAAACAGTTTTTGATTTGTTTTTTACAAAAAAATCATTAATTTAGCGCACTAATAATTACAATCCTATATCCTATGAAGTTGTTTTTTACCATAGTGAGTATGTGCCTATGTATAGGAACGCTCCACGCTCAAAAAGCTCAAAAAGCGACTGTTGAAAGATTCATTGAAGCTATCAGAAATACTCCTGAAGAGGACTTCCCTGTTCTATACCCTATGCTGAAAATCACTCAAGTAATCCCAGCAGAACAAGGGGGTATGGAGAAATTGCGACAAGTTTTTGCCATTATAAAAAGTCAGATACAAGAGCAAGGACCTATCCTATATACCTCTCAGGATGCTATAGATCTGATCAACTCAGGACAGACCAAGCAGCGTGTTTCTGATATCCTTACCTCCGACAGAGGGGTGGTGTTCTATATCTATCTGCCTTACAATGACAAACTCTTAGTACGGTTTCCTATAGTGGTTAATGACAAAAATGAAATTATAGCTATCAATATAGACTATTGCAAGGATAATTCCATCTGCCTGCAATATTTGTAATTCTATAGTTTTTAAAACAAATTATGTTAAAACAACAATTACAGCTTAAGCTCACTCAAAAGCTATCTCCTCAGCAAATCCAACTGATGAAGTTGGTACAACTTCCTACCCTTGCCTTTGAACAACGTGTAAAGGAGGAGTTGGAAGAGAACCCCGCCTTGGAAGCTACCGAACACCAAGATTGGGAGCAGGAAGAGGCCAATGAGGACGAATATGATACCCCCGACGAATACGAAGATAACCAAATCATACAAGCCGATGCTATCAATGTAGATGAATATCTCAGTGATGATGAGATTCCTGATTATCGCCTCTATGCTAACAATTATCAAGAGGAAGATGCTTTTGGACTGCCTTATCGCGAGGAAGTTTCTTTTCACCAATATCTAATAGAGCAACTCAATACCTTTCGCTTGGGAGAGAAAGAGCGAGAGATTGCTGAGTTTCTCGTAGGTAGTATCAATGACAATGGCTATATCCGCCGCTCCATGAGCGACATAGCCGATGATTTAGCTTTCACTCAAAACATCTATACCGATGAGAAAGAGGTAGAACATATACTCAAGACTGTCATTTTCCAGTTAGACCCTGCTGGAATCGGAGCCAGAGACCTTCAGGAGAGTCTTATTGTACAACTCAAGCGCAAGCCACAAACAGCTATTACTGAATTGGCTATCACGATTCTGACAGAAAACTTTGATATCTTCAGTAAAAAGCACTATGACAAGCTCATTCAGAAGTATAATATCTCGGAAGAAACCCTCAAAGAAGTAATCCAAGAGGTGGAAAAACTCAATCCCAAGCCTGGGAGTTCCTATGCGGAAGGAAGCAAATTTACCGAACAGGTAGTACCTGACTTTACTGTTACTATCAACGATGGAGAATTGGAACTTTCCCTCAATGGGCGTAATGCCCCCGAACTACATGTTTCCCAAGAATATACGGAAATGTTCAAAACCTATAGGGATTCCACCGATAAGGACAAGCAAAAACAGAAAGAAGCAGTAGAGTTCATCAAGCAGAAATTAGACGCCGCCAAGTGGTTTATTGATGCCATCAAGCAGCGCCAAAACACTCTTTTGGTTACCATGAACGCAATTATGCTCCACCAAAAGGATTATTTCCTTACAGGAGATGAAACCAAGATTAAGCCCCTTATCCTCAAGGATATAGCCGAAAGTATTGGTATGGATATCTCCACCATCTCGCGTGTGGCCAATAGCAAGTTTGTCAGTACTCCCTATGGTACCAAGCCTGTAAAAGCCTTTTTCTCTGAAGCTATTAAGAATGAAGAGGGGGAAGATATCTCCACCTATGAAGTCAAGAAGATTCTCCAGACAATTATAGAAGGGGAAAACAAGCGCAAACCCTATACCGATGACAAGCTCATGGAACTACTCAAGGAAAAGGGTTATCCTATTGCACGCCGTACCATTGCCAAGTATAGGGAACAGTTGGATATTCCCGTGGCGCGCCTAAGAAAAGAATTATAGTAGAATGAAACACTTAGCTCACGTAAACAAATATTTTTACAAATACCGCAAACAGCTCTTCTGGGGGGTACTCATCACAATCATTGCACGTCTTTTCTCCCTTGTCATGCCCAAGGGAGTACAGTATGCATTCAAGACGATTGAGAACTATATCAACCACCCCAACCCTGACCAACCTTTGGCAAGGTCTCTGCTTTTTTGCGCGTTAATCATCATAGGTTCGGCCTTGCTTTCGGGCTTTTTTACTTTTTGGATGCGACAGCTCATTATCAATGTCTCTCGCTATATAGAGTATGACATGAAGAATGAGATCTACCAGAAGTACCAAATCCTATCCCAGCGTTTCTATAAGCAAAATCGCACAGGCGACCTTATGAACCGTATCAGTGAGGATGTGGGCAAGGTGCGTATGTACACAGGTCCTGCCCTGATGTATAGCGTACAGACAGCTACGCTCTTTCTCTGTAGTATCCCTCTGATGTTTTACACCTCCCCCACCTTGGCTACCTATGCGCTTTTGCCACTACCCATATTGGCCATGCTTATTTACCTTATCTCTCGTAAGATCAATAAGAAAACTCTTGAGGTACAACAGTTTCTATCGGAAATTTCCTCTTTCTCTCAGGAGGTTTTCTCTGGGATTCATACCATCAAGGCCTATGCCTTAGAGAAGGAAGCACAGAAGAATGTAGAAGCTCTTAGCGAAGAAGGCCGTAAGAAAAACCTTTCCCTACTGCGTATTCAGGCTTGTTTCTTTCCTATTATGCTGTTACTTATTGGGATTAGTATTATCTTTGTCATCTTCATCGGGGGGCGATTATATATCAATGGCCAGATAGACTCCATTGGGGTTATCACCGAATTTAGTATCTATGTGATGATGCTCACTTGGCCTGTGGCTACTGTGGGCTGGGTCAGCAATATTGTCCAACAAGCGGAGGCCTCCCAAGGGCGTATCAACGAGTTTTTACACGAGACACCTGATATAGAAAATACCAACCCTTCCCCTACTCCTATTGTTGGAGATATTCGTTTTGAGCATGTTACCTTTACCTATCCTGATACTCAGGTTACTGCCCTAAAGGACATCTCTTTCCATATCCCTAAGGGAAAAAGTATCGCTATCATAGGGCGTACAGGCTCAGGGAAATCTACCATTCTTGACCTCATTACCCGTATGTATGATGTGCAGCAAGGAGAGGTACTCATTGACGGTAGAGATATAAAGACACTCAACCTCAACGACTTGCGCAAGTCTATCTCTGTTATTCCGCAGGATTCTTTCCTCTTCTCTGATACTATAGAGAACAATATCAAGTTCGGCAAGTCCGAAGCCTCCGATTTGGAAGTAATCCAAGTGGCCAAGCTCGCACAAGTACATGACAACATCATGGATTTCAAGGATAAGTATAACACCATGCTGGGAGAGCGAGGCATATCCCTCAGTGGAGGACAGCGCCAGCGTGTATCTATTGCCAGAGCACTGCTCAAGCAGGCACAGATCTACCTCTTTGATGATTGTCTCTCAGCGGTAGATACCGATACAGAAGAGAAGATCCTCCATAACCTTTCCCAAACGGCACAGAATACCACTCGCATCATCGTCAGCCACCGTGTATCAGTGGCTCGCAATGCCGATTATATCCTTTTCTTAGACCAAGGCTACCTCGTAGGGGAGGGTTCCCATACCGAGCTATATACTCAAAACGAAGCCTATCGCAATTATTATGATACTCAAATCATTAAGTGATTAATGAATAGTTAGTGAAACTTAAAACTCAAAATTATGAGACATACTCTTATACTCTTAGCAGCTCTTTTGAGCCTTGTAGCTTGCTCCGACGGCAAGCTCTCCCCCTCACAAGCCCACGATTTAGTAGAGGCGGCCTTGCAGGATTCCCCTATGTACGAAACTGCTCATCTAACGCTGGGTGAGGTAAAGTACCGCACCAAAAAAGACGGGGACAAAATAAAGCAAATCAAGCAATTGGAAAGCGATGATTACCTCTCCATAGAGGAACTCAAGGTAAAGAAAAAATGGCTCTCCAACGATAGTATTTGGGTAGTGAATATCAAGTGTACCGACAAGGCACTTCCTTATGTTACCGAACTAAAAGAGACCCGTGCCAAGGTAAAAACCCTCGAATATGTACTCTCCAATGAGGTTACTGTAGAACAAAAAAACGAGAAAAGCGCCACTATCACCGCTACTTTCCAGAAAAAAGAAACTCCTTTTAGCTTCCTAAACAAAAAGGCTGGCGGTCAGGATTTTATCCAAAAGAAATACAAAGCCAAATATCGAGAAAAAGAGGGCTGGACACTCTCTAAATAATAAGATTAGCCTCCCAACACCTAAACCCTATTACCTAATTTTACCTATGAAAAAAAGCACCTCCCTTTTACTATTTCAAGCCCTACTCTCTGTAGTTTCGGGCATACTCATCACCCAGATGTCTCTCTTGGGGCGTATCGGTATTCATACCATGTATAGGCAATTCATGATCTTTCGCTCGTGGTGGAAAACAGCCTTATTGCTTTTTGTAGTACAGTGTCTCATTATTGGCCTTCTGTGGGGCATACGAAAAATGATACATCTTTCAGCGGCCAAAAAAGTCGCATGGCTACTGCTTATAGTAGGTATTGCTGGTTTTGCTGCTACCTACTGGGATTTCTCTACCACCATGCACAAGGTCATGAAAGCTAAGTTTCACTTCGGCTTCTACCTCTTTTGGATCGGCTGGTGGGTAAGTTGCTTGTACTTTATCACCATTAAGAATGAAGAACCTATAGTGAAAAATGAAGAATTAGAAGAAAAAAGCAATTACTAACAAACTCAAAATTCAAAACTAAAAACTCAAATTTTTTTGAGTTTTTTCTTTTTTATGTCCTATTTTTTTCGTAACTTGCACCGTGGTAATTACAAAAAAATTTCTAATGAAACAATTGGTAATAGCCCTTTCTATAGCTGTCCTCCCCAGCATTTTCTCTCCTGTTAGGGCACAGGAGCAGAGCTCTCCCGACGGGAAAGTAACCCTCACTTTCTCCCTCACTAAAGAGGGTACCCCCTCCTACAAGGTGAGCTACAAGAACAAACCTGTAATCATGGAAAGTACTTTGGGATTTCTGCTAAAAAAATCAGAACCTCTGACCAAGCAATTTAAAGTGATTGACACTCAGAAGACTACTTTCAAGGAAACATGGAAGCCTGTATGGGGGGAAGAAAATCAAATCCTTAACCATTATAACGAACTCTTGGTAGCTTTGGAACAAACTTCCACTCATAGGAAGATGAACCTACGCTTTAGAGTGTATAACGAGGGGGTTGGTTTCCGCTATGAGTTCCCTCAGCAGAAGGAACTTACTTACTTCGTGATTGAAGAAGAGTTAACCCAATTCGCCATGGCAGGCGACCATACCGCTTGGTGGATTCCTGGTGATTACGATACTCAGGAGTATGACTATACCCAGAGCAAACTCTCCCAAATCCGCTCTCTCATGTCTGAGGCTGTCATTAAGAATGTATGCCAAACACCTTTCTCCCCCACTGGCGTACAAACAGCTCTAATGATGAAGACCCAAGACGGCCTATACATCAACCTACATGAGGCAGCATTAGTCAATTACGCTTGTATGCACCTGAATTTGGACGATAAGAACTTCATATTCCAGTCCCAGCTCACCCCCGATGCCAAAGGTGACAAAGGGCACCTCTACACTCCTTGCCACACCCCTTGGCGTACTATTATGGTAAGCGACGATGCGCGTAATATCTTGGCTTCTCGCCTAATCCTAAACCTCAATGAGCCCTGTGCGCTCTCCGATACTTTTTGGATCAAACCTGTGAAATATATAGGTGTATGGTGGGAAATGATCAGCGGTAAGTCTTCATGGGCTTATACCAATGACCTCCCTACCGTGGATCTTGACAAAGTAGATTATACCAAAACACACCCCAATGGTACCCATGCGGCTAACAACCAGAAAGTACGCCGTTACATTGACTTTGCTGCTCAGCACGGGTTTGACCAAGTGCTTGTAGAGGGCTGGAATACAGGTTGGGAAGATTGGTTTGATAACTCCAAAGATTATGTCTTTGACTTCATGACGCCTTATCCTGACTTTGACCTCAAAGGCCTCAATGAGTATGCACACAGCAAAGGCGTAAAACTGATGATGCACCACGAGACATCTGCTTCTTTACGCAACTACGAACGTCATATGGAAAAGGCTTACCAACTGATGAATGACTATGGCTATAATTCTGTAAAGAGTGGTTATGTAGGTTGCATCATTCCTCGTGGCGAATACCACTATGGCCAATGGGCGGTAAACCACTACCTCTATGCTGTTAAGGAAGCTGCCAAACACAAGATTATGGTCAATGCACACGAAGCAGTACGCCCCACAGGTCTATGCCGTACCTATCCTAACCTCATTGGCAACGAGTCCGCTCGTGGTACTGAATACGAGGCCCTTGAGACTGTAAAGCCGTTCCATACGACCATTCTACCATTCACTCGCCTACAAGGTGGCCCTATGGACTACACCCCTGGTATCTTTGAAACTAATTTGGTAAATACCAATCCCCAAAACCACCATACCGTAAGTAGTACCCTCGCCAAGCAATTAGGCTTATATGTTACCATGTATAGCCCCTTGCAAATGGCCGCTGACCTACCTGAAAACTACGAAAAATTCTTAGACGCTTTTGAGTTTATCAAGAAAGTACCAGTAGACTGGCAAAAAAGTGTGTATCTAGAAGCTGAACCTGGCCAATATATTACCATCGCTCGTAAAGACAAGCATAGCAACAATTGGTATATAGGTAACACTAGCAATGAGAACGGACATACCTCAGTGCTCTCTCTTGATTTCTTGGACAAAGGAAAAGAGTACGAAGCCACTATCTATGCTGACGCCCCCAATGCTAATTACCAAGGCAATGCCCAAGCCTACACCATCAAAAAGCAAAAGGTGAATGCCAAAACTAAGCTTACCCTAAAAGCTGCCCGTGGTGGAGGATACGCCATTGAAATAGTGGAGAAAAAATAAATAACTAATGTTCAATGATTAATGATTAATGTTCAATGACCATTGTTGTTATTGGCATTAATCATTATTGGCATTAATCATTAATCATTATAGTAAGATTATCATATGCCAAAAATACATGTGCAGGGAGTTCTTTCTGTACTTTAGCATGAAAGCCCATGGTTTGGCTCATATGTGTGAAGAAGGTCTGGCGCGGGTGTACTTCCCTAACAATCGCCAAGGCCTCTTCTATGTTTAGGTGGGTAGGGTGAGGTGCCTTACGTAGCGCATTGAGCACAAGAGTATCTACCTTATGGAGCTTGGAGAGTTCCGCCTCGGCTATATATTTGGCATCGGTAATATAGGCTAAGTTGCCTATACGATAACCTAAAATAGGCAAGGTACCATGCTCCACTGCAATCGGGGTTACTTCCTTGCCAAAAAGCGTAAAAGGTATATCTGCCGTAATCTCTGTTGGAGCTACCGAAGGTGCCCCCGCATAGCGGTTCTCTGTGGCGAAGATATAGGCAAAACGTATGCGCAGTTGCTCTATCACTCTGGGTAGGCCATAGATAGGCATATCCCCCTGCTTGAGTACAAAGGGGCGTATATCATCTAAGCCTGCGGTATGGTCGGCATGTTCATGGGTAAAAAGAATTGCTTCCAAGTGCTGCACCCTATGGCGCAACATCTGCTGGCGAAAGTCTGGCGCACAGTCTATATTTACATTCACGCCCCCCCATGAGAGTAAAGCTGAAGTTCGCAAACGCTTATCCCGCTTGTCCCTACTACGTGCCACGGGCGTATCCATGCCTATCACAGGTACTCCTTGGGAGGTGCCTGTTCCTAAGAAGGTAAGTTTCATTAGGCTTATTTTTAATTAATTAGCCTTCCCCTTAGGGAAGAATTTATAGTCATGCAAAAATACAATTTTTTCTTGATAATAGCTTTTAAAACTACTAAAAAAAATGTACCTTTGCACTTTAAAAACACTGACTGATGAAAATTACCATTGGAAATGATCACGCAGGTACTGAATATAAGAAAGTGATTATGCAGTACTTGCTATCACAGCATTACGATGTTACCAACGTGGGTACCGACTCCCCCGAAAGCGTGGATTATCCTGACTTTGCACACCCCGTAGGAGAGATGATTGATAAGGGAGAGGCCGACTGGGGTATTGTTATCTGTGGAAGTGGCAACGGAGTGGCCATGACCGTAAATAAGCACCCCAAAGTGCGCTGTGCCCTCTGCTGGAACAAGGAAATCGCCGCCTTGGCAAGAGAGCACAACAATGCCAATGTGATCGCTATTCCCGCCCGCTTTACAGCCGTAGAACAAGCCCTTGAGATGGTCAAGACTTTCCTTAACACTCCTTTTGAAGGTGGCCGACATGCCCGCCGCGTAGAAAAAATTTAACCACATAATATTGTTATTCCTATGATAGATAAAATCAAAGCACATATTGCCAAGGTGGAAGCCTTTGCCACTGAAAAAAAAGAAGAATTAGAACAATTCCGCTTGGAATATCTCGGTAAAAAGGGATTGCTCAATGACCTCTTTGCCCAATTCAAAGAAGTTCCTAAAGAGGAAAAAAAGGAATTTGGACAGATTATTAACGAACTCAAGAGCAAGGCTGAAGCAAAAATCAACGAACTCAAAGAGAAACTTGGTGGACAAGCTACAGCTACACCTGCTTATAACGACCTTACTCGCCCCGCTTTTCCTATGGAGATCGGAAGCCGTCACCCTGTGTCGCTAATCAAAAATAAGATTATTGAGATCTTTGCCAACATTGGCTTTAGCATAGCCGAAGGGCCTGAAATAGAGGATGATTGGCACAACTTCACTGCCCTAAACCTCCCCGAATATCACCCCGCGAGGGATATGCAGGATACTTTCTTTATCCAGACTCGCCCCGATATTCTTCTACATACCCATACAAGCTCAGTAGAGGTGCGCTATATGGAGCAAAACCAACCACCTATACGTATTATCGCCCCGGGTCGTGTGTATCGCAATGAGGATATATCGGCTCGCTCTCACTGCCTTTTCCACCAAATAGAAGGCTTGTATATTGACACCAATGTTTCCTTCGCTGACCTCAAACAAACGCTTCTTTACTTTACCAAGGAGATGTTCGGTAAGTCCAAAATACGTCTTAGACCCTCTTATTTCCCTTTCACTGAACCCAGTGCAGAAATGGATATCTATTGGGGGTTGAACAACGAAATTGACTACCGCATCACCAAGGGTACAGGCTGGCTTGAGATCATGGGCTGTGGTATGACCGACCCCAATGTACTAAAGAACTGCAATATAGACCCTGAAAAATACTCAGGTTTTGCTTTCGGTATTGGGCTGGAACGTGTAGCCATGCTTCTGTATCAGATAGGAGACATACGCGCTTTTTATGAGAATGATGTGCGCTTCTTAGAGCAATTCAAAAGCTCTATATAAGCCTGCTTTACTACGTGAAAAACAAACAATTATGTTCAGACATCAAGGAAAAAAGCGTTCTGCCAAGAATAACTTACAAATAGCGGTCGTACTCTCCTTCGTGGCGGGTATGGTCAATGTGGTGGGCTTCCTTTTCTTAAGTAGGCTCACGACCAATGTTACTGGGCATTTCGCTTTTTTCATTCATGATATGTCTATAGCGGAGTTTTGGAAGGGTACTATCTATCTGTGCTATATCCTTTCTTTCCTCTGCGGTTCTTTTACTTCGGGCTGGCTGATTGAGGACGCCAACTATCACAAAAGGCAAAATAAGTATTTCAGACCTACCATCTTAGAATGTTTAACTCTTGGTTCTGTTATCCTTTTCAATACTCTATGGGAGCATTTCCCTCATGAGCTAACCACCTTTATGCTGCTCTATGCCATGGGATTGCAGAACTCTTTTGTGACCAAAATCTCCAACGCCACCGTTCGCACCACTCACCTAACGGGCTTGTTTACCGATCTGGGTATTGAACTTTCCCAATTATTCTATATCAGAAGAAACAATTATCTACAACAGGAGAATAATATAAAAAATAGCATCAGACTACGGCTATTTATCGTTGTTTTTTTCTTCTTAGGCGGCTTTTTTGCAGGATTCGCTTTCGTAAAACTTTCCTTGGGAATCAAGACACTTTTCTTTGCTATCGCTATCCTATTGACTGGCCTATATTATGATGATGTACGTTTTAGATACCTCACCGAAAGACGAAAGCACCGAAAACCACACCATTAATGTATGCCATTTTGTCACTTTTCAATCTTTGGCAGTACTTTTGCTATGAATAAAAATTAGTAATACAAAATAATACACCCATGAATACAGGACACAATCATAACGAAGGCGACCTATACGCTGATGACATTCATGACGCTGAATTTCAAGATGCTGAAATCATAGATGAGGAAATTCACGACAACCCTACCCCTGCCCAAGAGGCTTCCTATGTACAAGAAGAACCCCAAGTGGTAGAGGCTCAAGAACAAACAAACGAAGAGACTGAAAATCAAGATTATAACACCCAAGCTGAATTTGCTGAAAAACAAGCCGAAGCAGAAAGACAGGCCAGCGATGCAGCTCAGGCCGACGAGGCTATCTCTATCCTTGAGACCGAATTACATAAGGAAAAAGACAAGTTCATGCGCCTCTTCGCTGAGTTTGAAAACTATAAGCGACGCACTGCCAAAGAACGACAAGATCTACTCAAGTCAGCAGGACAAGATGTCATACAAGCTATGCTCCCTGTCTTAGATGACTTTGACCGTGCCTTAGTGGAAATCTCCAAGAGTGAGGACGAAAACTTGCTCCGTGGTGTGGAGCTTATTCATAGCAAGCTCCTCAGTACCCTCCGTTCCAAAGGTTTGGAAGAAATCCCTGTGGCTGCCTCCGATACCTTTGATAGCGACATACACGAGGCGCTTACCCAAACTGTTGCTCCTACTCCTGAACTCAAAGGAAAAATCATTGACGTGGTAGAAAAAGGATACAAATTGGGAGAAAAAATTATCCGCTACCCCAAAGTGGTAGTAGGACAATAGGCTTTCTTAGTGATTGAATAAATGAAAAAAGATTATTATGAAATTTTAGGCGTTAGCAAGACTGCTACTGCCGCTGAAATAAAAAAGGCCTACCGAAAAAAAGCATTGGAATACCACCCCGATAAAAACCCTGGGGACAAAGAGGCCGAAGAAAAATTCAAAGAGGCTGCTCAGGCCTACGAAATACTGAGCGACGAACAGAAACGAGCACAATACGACCAATTCGGACACGCAGCCTTCGAAGGGGGCGGTGGCAGTTATAGCTCTATGGAGGATATCTTCCGTAACTTCGGAGATATCTTCGGCGGACACTTTAGCGGCTTCGGTGGCTTTGGTGGCTTCGGCGGAGGAAATTCTCGCTCTTATAGAATAAAAGGGGGAGATCTACGTATCCGCGTGAAACTTACCTTGGCAGACATCGTAACAGGTACTGAAAAGAAAGTAAAAGTACTTCGTAAGGTAAAGGCCGAAGGTGCCACTTATAAGACTTGTAACACCTGCCATGGCAACGGAAGTATCGTCCGAGAGGTCAATACTATGCTCGGCCGTATGCAATCTTCCTCCCCCTGCCCTACCTGTGGCGGAAGCGGTGAGGTGATTGACAAAAAGCCTGATGGTGCCGATGCCCAGGGTCTCAAATCGGTAGAGGAAACTGTTACTATCAAGATTCCTGCAGGGGTAGTAGAAGGTATGCAGATGAAGGTGCCTAACAAAGGGAACGAAGCCCCTGGCAACAATAGTATCCCTGGTGACCTATTAGTGCTTATTGAGGAAATAGAACACGAAACTCTCAAGCGCGAGGGGGAAAACCTCCACTTAGACCTATATATAAGCATGCCTGAAGCCGTCTTGGGTACTTCCAAGGATATAGAAACAGCTACAGGAAAGGTGCGTATTAAGCTCGAAGAGGGAATCCAATCAGGAAAAATCCTACGCCTCAAGGGCAAAGGAATACCTAACCTCAACGGATATGGGGCTGGAGACTTGCTTGTACATGTGAATGTATGGACTCCTAAAACCCTTACCAAAGAGCAGAAAAACTTCTTCCAAAAGATGATGGAAGATGACAACTTTACCCCACAACCCGACAAATCAGAAAAGAGCTTCTTTGAAAAAGTCAAAGATATGTTCTCCTGACTGACCCGTTGGCTATGGGCGAAGTTATCATAAGAAAAAATCTCTAATACTATCATATGATGAGAAAAATTTTACTAATCCTTGCTTTGATTATGACTTATAATACGCAAGCACAACAACCTCTCACTCCTGAGAAATTATGGGAATTGCATCGGGTAAGTAGCATCGGGCTAACACCTGATAAAAAACAAGTCTTACTGAGTGTTACCACTCCCAATGTGGCTGAAAATTCCTTCAAAAAGGAGTTTTACAAATTGGACATCGGTGGAGGCAAGCTCATTCCTATTACCCAAGAACAGTTGGACAACCTCACCATTAAGTACAATGCGGACAAAACGCTTAAGCTCATACATAAGGAAGTAAAACTCCGCCCTGTCTTAGGTAAGGACTTCTATAAGGAATTGGACAAATCCACAGGAAAAGTGTATGAGGGCTTAGACCATCGTCATTGGGACAAGTGGAACGAAGGGGCTTACAACCATGTGTTTATTGAAAAAATATCCAATGGTACCCAAACCGATATTATGCAAGGCTTGCCTTATTACTGCCCTCAGATGCCCTCCGGCGGAGAGGAAGACTACATATGGAGCAACGATGGTAAAAAGGTTCTCTATGTAACCAAAGCCAAAGTAGGTACTGATTATGTGGTAAGTACCAATACCGACATCTATCAGTATGATATAGAAAGTAAGAAAACAACCAACCTCACCGAGGGTATGATGGGCTATGATACCCACCCTTCTTTTAGCAAAGACGGTGTTTTGGCTTGGCTAAGCATGAAGGAGGACGGCAACGAAGCGGATAAGAATGACCTATATATCCTCCACGAGGGTAATAGGATCAACCTTACTGCCTCTTGGGACAATACCGTTTTTAGCTACATTTGGAGCAATGACGGAAAGAAAATCTACTTTACCGCGGCTACCCAAGGTACCCAGCAACTCTTTGAAATAGAGCCTTTTGCTAAGAACCCTACTCCTAAGCAACTCACCAAAGGGGTCTTTGATATAAGTGATATCTTAGGCCAATCAGGCGACCTCTTAGTGGTTTCTCGTAATGATATGAATAGAGCCACCGAGATATATACTGTCAATCTCAAAGGACGTAAAGCGCCCTTGGACGTAAAACAACTCTCTCATATCAACGATGACCTCTATAAGAACATAGCCAAGTGCCCTGTAAAAGAGCGTACTATAAAAACCACCGATGGCAAGGATATGCTCGCTTGGGTTATCTATCCACCCGATTTCTCTCCTAAAAAGAAATACCCTACCCTACTCTATTGCGAGGGGGGACCTCAATCGGCACTAACTCAGTTCTACAGTTTCCGCTGGAACCTCCAACTGATGGCCTCTCAGGGTTATATTGTCATCGCTCCTAACCGCCGTGGTATGCCAGGACACGGAGTGGCTTGGAATGCCGAAATTAGTGGCGACTGGGGCGGACAGGTGATGAAAGATTATTTAGCTGCCATTGACGATATTGCCAAAGAGCCTTATGTGGATACTTCTCGCTTGGGTGCTGTTGGGGCTAGCTATGGAGGATATTCTGTATATTACTTGGCTGGTATCCACAACAAGCGTTTTAAGACCTTTATTGCCCACTGTGGGGTATTCAATACCAAGAGTATGTATGGTACCACTGAAGAGATCTTCTTCAACCGACATGAGTTCGGAGGAGATTATTGGGATAAAGGTAATGCCACAGCTCAAAAGGCCGTTACCGAGTTTAACCCTATAGAGAAAGTTGAGGCATGGGATACACCTATTCTCATCATTCATGGCGGCAAGGACTATCGTGTCCCTGAAGAACAAGGCTTCCAAGCCTTCACCGCTGCCCAGCTCAGAGGAATCAAGAGCAAGCTCCTCTACTTCCCCGACGAAAACCACTGGGTACTACAACCTCAGAATGCCCTTCTTTGGCAACGTACCTTCTTTGGCTGGCTCAAAGAAACCCTCAAATAAGTATTCAATAGTTTGCATGGTATAATTGTAATGAAAGAAGCCAAAATCCGTGGATTTTGGCTTCTTCTTGTCTCCTATGATAAGGCGATTCTTAGTACTGCTCTAACAGATACTTGATAAGATCGGTAGTGGTAAGCATACCTACCAAGTTTCCATTTTCAGTAACAGGCAAGGCGTGGAAAGTTTGCCCTGCAAGTATCTCTGCGGCTTCCTTGATAGTAGTATCAGGAGAGATAGAAAGCGGTACCTTGGCCATTACTTGTGGAATGGTGAACATATCATACACTACACTATCCACATGCTTTTCGTCATCAGAAAGGTCAGCAAAACTGATACGCAATAAGTCAGTAAGGCTTAGTACCCCTACGAGCTTATGTCCTTCCACTACAGGAATATGACGAATGTGGTGCTTTTTGAACAATGCCTCTGCCTCATACAAGGTCTTAGTAGGGTCTATTGTTACTATGTCCTTGGACATAATCTGGGAAACGGGAACTCTTTGTTTCATATCTTTATAATATTTATTAATAGCTTCTTTTGCACTACAAAGTTAATAAAAAATATTTGAATTATAGCAAAAAATCCATTTTTATTTTCCGTTTTTTCTTCGTATATTTGCATCTTGTAGGTAAAAAATAAAGGATAAAAAGTAAAACCCATTACCTCTTTCTTACCCTCTACTTTTTACCTAATTTTCGATTGTACATTCTCCAGCATAGGTACAAACCCAAAGGTTCCATATTCCTCTTTGTTAAACTCATTGGCCGAAAGGCGTGTAAAAACGGTCATAATCTGCTCGCCTTTCCCTATAGGGATTACTAGTCGCCCTCCGATCTTCAGTTGTACCAGCAATTCCATAGGTACCTCTGGCGCCCCCGCAGTTACCAAAATACGGTCATAAGGTGCTTGTTCTATATAACCCTTATAGCCGTCCCCAAAAATCATTTTTTTAGGCATATAACCCATTCGCTCCAATAGAAGTTTGGTCTTCTTGAAGAGCTCTTGTTGCCTTTCTATCGTATAGAGCTCTACCTTGAGTAGCACCAATACGGCCGACTGATAACCACTTCCTGTACCTATCTCAAGCACTTTCTGTCTTGGTTGTACTTGTAACAACTCCGTTTGGAATGCTACTGTATGAGGGCGAGAAATCGTCTGATCTGCTCCTATAGGAAAGGCTATATCCTGATAGGCTCTTTCTTCAAAAACACTATCTAAAAACAAATGTCGGGGAATGGTTCTAATGGCTTGTAATACCTTTTCATCAGAGATCGGGTACTGCGGACGCTCTGAAAGCTGTCGCGCTAAAAGATTTCGCATCCCTTGATGTCTTGCTGTATCCTTCATTTCTAATGATTAATGCCAATAATGATTAATGCCAATAATGATCAATGATTAATAGCCATTAAATCACTGACTATTAATCATTGAACATTAATCATTAATCATTAATTATTGATTTTTATTCTTTCTTCTTAAACAGCCCGTCCAAGAGGTTGTTTACTGCTTTTTTAGCTTGGTCTTTAGGAGCTTGTTGTTGGGTTTTGGTGGTATCGGCAGGGTTAGCTTGTGTTTTACCACCTATGATCTTGCCCAAAGCATCTGTGGCTTTGTTCATAGCTTCTCCTCCTATCTTCTCGGTAATCTTGTTAGTTACCTCATTGGTTACCTTATCCATTACCTTGTCTGTTAGCTGATTGGCTTGTGCTTTGGCTACCTGTAGGGCAAGATTATTTACCACCTGCTTCATATCGGTAGAGACTTGTGGTTTGGTAAAGTTACCTCCCATATTCACATTCACTGGAATATCCCCCAACTTCTGCTGCTCGGTAGCGGTGAGCTTAGCCAATAGAGCCGAAGCATCTGGCCCGAGCATCTTAGCAGGTACATTGAAAGTCAGCTTGTAGTCCATTGTTTGGTCAAAACCATGGGTTCCTGCTACATTGATAGTACTACCATTCCACTTGATAGCAAAAGGTTTTACTACCACACGACCATTTTCAAAGGTTACATTGGCCTTAAGATCTTTAAGATTGAGCTTAGAAAGGTTCAGTTGAGTGAACTGTGAATCCAAAGCTGAAACTAATGGAGATGTACCTTTCACATGGCTATCCAATAGGGAGGCAGAAAGGCTTCCTGAGAGCGAATTAATATCGGGAGTGAGCTCTGGAGTGAGCTTTCCTGTTACATTAATCTTAGAGCTAAAGAATCCTTCTACCACCTTGGCAATAGGCATGATCTTCTTAAGCATTTCTATCTGAGAGAAAGACTCCGTAACATTGAGCTTGGTCATATCTAAATCTACAGCAAAAGTGGAGGTATCTCCCTTGGTGGATACGCTTCCTGTGACGGCTGTTTTTCCTCCAAATATATCAGTCTGCAAGTTCTGTAGGCTTACTTTTTCGTCCTTGATAATAAGCTTACCTGAGACATTAGAAAGATTGAGCTTGTCATAAAGTACAGTCTTTGCTTTGGCATCGAGGGTACAATCTAAGAAAGCAGGAATTTTGATAGAAGCTACTGTGGTAGAGGTATTTGTAGTGGCAGGCTTGGTCTCAGCGGGTTTTTCTTCCTCTTGCTTAGGGGTTTCCGCTGGCGTATCGGTTTGCATAAAGTCACCCACATCTATATGGTTGGAGGCCAAGGAGAAGTTCCCTTTGAGCACTTCATTGCGCAAAGTAAAGCCATAGAAGTTTTCCAAAGTTCCCTTGATATTAAAGTCGGTCTTACCTGTCTTAGCATCCAGCTCGGTAAGCTCTATCTTAGCGTTATTGAAGGAAAGCCCTGCTTTGTTGATATGGAAAGGCTGTAGGAAGCCTGCCCCAGAATAGACAAACTTTTCCAAAGAGGCATGTCCAGAGTTACGAATACGTTCGTAGGCTTGTTTTTCTACCGACGCCATATCAAAGGAGGTTGTTACATCGGCCTTGAGGATTCCCTTTAGGTCTAAATCCATCTGTACAGGATAGGCTTTTTGGATATTCTCCAAGTTGATAGTCCCTTTGAGGTCTGCATCCACAAGCATATTGCCTGTAAGGTTCCTTAAAAGGGCTTTTGCAGAGAAAGCATCTTGGTCTATCGTAAAAGCAAAACGATTGATATTCACATAAGTATCTTCCAATTTCTCAGTATCGTTGCCTATCTTGACATCTATATCAATATTCTTAACCGACTTAGGCAGAGACGGATACTTGAAAGACGCATTATTGGAGAGCATACGAATATCCAACTTAGGAATAGTCGTAGGGGTATATTTGCCCGCTACCTTTCCGTTGATCGTAAATTCGCCTGTTGTCTGTACCCCCTCTATACTCTTGGTATAAGCGGCAGGAATTAGGTCTAAACAGTTCTTAAAGGTGGTCTTAGGCGTCTTAAAACTCAGGTCATAGAGCTGGCCATCGTCTAAGAGTTGTACAAAGCCATCAAAATTAAGCTCTAAGTCATTTAGCTTTAGCGTATTGTCCTTTAGGGTATATTTTTGCTGATTAAGGTCTATACCCAAGATAGCATCAAGGGTCACCACATTGTTGCGCAAAAAGGCCGTACCATCAGAAGCAAAAGACAATTTAAGCGATGTAGTAGTCTCTAAATCAAGCACTTGATTTGCAAAGTTTCCTTTTCCTTTGTGATAAAGACTATCTACTATTACACTTATTTTAGAGCCATCTTCCTTAAAAGTAAAGCGCAGATTATCAATACTATACTCTTTTAAGTCAAGAGAGAAATTATTAGGCTCCTCACTCTCTGGAGTATCCGAGGTGCTTTTAGCAATGTCAAAGTTACCTTTTCCTGCTTCATTTATACGCACATTCACCACTGCATCGGCTATGGAAAAACCAAGGAGTTTGTAAGGTTCATCGTCTTTCTTAAAGAGAATGTCCTTAAGATTCACCTTTGCAGAGAAATTACCCACATAGGCCAAGGTATCTCCCTCAAAAGGGGCGTTGTTAATCACCTTCAGTCCGCCCACTTCCACGGTTGCATTGGGGAAGTTCTTGAACACACTGAGGGAGAAGTCCGTAAAGCTGATTTGTGCATCCACACTTTCATTCACTTTTTCCATAATTTTCTCCTCTTATAAATATTTTTACCATTATACCACAAAAAAAGAGTTATCACTTTAAATTTTGTAATAACTCTTCAATTAAATTTTTATTTATTAGTAGCAGACCAGTTTTTTCTTCTGTCTCCTTCTTTTAAAATTTTCTTTCTAAGTCTGATATTTGTAGGAGTAACTTCTACAAGTTCATCTTCAGCAATGTAATCAAGTGCTTGTTCCAAAGTAAATTTTCTTGGAGTTGCGAGTTTAACTGCATCATCAGAACCAGCAGCTCTCATATTTGTTAATTTTTTAGTTTTACAAACATTTACAACTAAATCATTTTCTCTATTATGTTCTCCAACTATCATTCCTTCATACACAGGAACGCCTGGGTCTAAGAATAAAGTTCCTCTATCTTGCAGGTTATTTAAAGCATAAGGAACAGTAACTCCTGGTTCAGTAGCTATTAAAACTCCCTTATTTCTTGTAGGAATATCTCCTTTATATTCTTCATAATCAAAGAATGAATGATTTAAAATTCCAGTTCCCTTAGTATCAGTTAAAAATTCATTTCTAAAACCAATAAGCCCTCTTGCAGGAACTTTAAATTCAAGTCTTGTATATCCATCTTGACCTGGAACCATAGAAACCATTTCTGCTTTTCTAACTCCCATCTTTTCAATTACAGTTCCTGTAAAACTATCATCAACATCAATTAAAGCAAGTTCAATAGGTTCTAATTTTTTTCCATCTTTTTCTTTAAATAAAACTCTTGGTTTAGAAACTTGCACTTCAAAACCTTCTCTTCTCATATTTTCAAGTAATATTGAAAGTTGAAGTTCTCCTCTTCCTTTTACAATAAATGAATCAGGTGAATCAGTTGCTTCTACTCTCATACTAACATTTGTTTGAATTTCTTTTTGTAATCTATCCCAAATATGTCTTGAAGTTACAAATTTTCCTTCTTTTCCAACAAATGGAGAATCATTTACCATAAATGTCATAGCAAGTGTTGGTTCATCAATATCAATTAGAGGTAATGCAACAGGCTCATTTATATCTGCCAATGTTTCTCCAATATCTATATCATCAATACCAGCAACACAAACTATATCTCCTGCTTCTGCTTCTTCTATTTCAACTCTTTTTAAACCTTCATAACCATATAGAACAGAAATTTTTCCTTTTACTTGTTTTCCATCTCTTTTTATTAACATTACATCTTGGTTTCTTTTTAAAGTTCCATTATGTATTCTTCCAACTGCTAATTTTCCGACATAGTTATCATAAGCAATATTTGTTATTAAGAATTGAGCTGGTTTTGTAACATCTCCATCAGGGTCTTGAACATGCTCTAATATTGTTTCAAATAATGGTTGCATATCAGTATTTTCATCTGTCAATTCTTTTCTAGCAAAACCTGCTTTTCCTGATGCATAAACTACAGGAAATTCAAGTTGATATTCATTGGCATTTAATTCTATAAATAAATCATAAACCATATATAAAACATCTTCTGGTCTAGCATTAGGTTTATCAACTTTATTTACTACAACTATTGGTCTATGCCCTTGTTCTAATGCTTTTTTCAAAACATATTTTGTTTGAGGCATAGGTCCTTCAAAAGCATCTACAAGTAAAAGAACAGAATCAACCATCTTCATAATTCTTTGTACTTCTCCACCAAAGTCAGCATGTCCTGGTGTATCAACTATATTAATTTTATAGTCTTTATATCTAGCAGAAGCATTTTTAGAGAAAATAGTAATTCCTCTTTCTCTTTCAATATCATCTGAGTCCATAACTCTTTCTTCAACTTTTTCAAGTTCATGAGTTTTAAAAACTCCACCTTGTCTTAACAAGCAGTCTACAAGTGTAGTTTTTCCGTGGTCAACGTGAGCAATAATTGCTATGTTTTT
>CAJZFM010000002.1 GCA_915070235.1 uncultured Capnocytophaga sp.
CGCTGCTGCACCAGCTGCTTCAGCTCCAGCTGCTTCAGAGGCACCTGCTGCTGCCCCTGCAAGTGCGCCCGCTGCTGCCATGCCTGAGGGCGTACAGATTGTTACCATGCCACGCCTAAGTGATACCATGACCGAGGGGACTGTTGCTTCTTGGCTTAAGAAAGTAGGTGATACAGTAAAAGAAGGAGATATCTTAGCTGAAATAGAAACAGACAAAGCCACTATGGAGTTCGAATCATTCTATGCTGGTACCTTATTGTATATAGGTATTAAGGAAGGGGAATCAGCTCCAATTGACTCATTATTGGCTATTATAGGCCCTGCAGGTACCGATGTAAATGCTGTACTTGCCGCTGCTAAAGGTGGTAGTGCCCCTGCTGCGGCTGCTGCCCCTGCTAAGGCAGAAGCTCCTGCAGCTGCTGCCCCTGCTGCTCCAGCTGCAACCACTACCGACGGACGTGTATTTGCCTCTCCTTTGGCTAAGAAAATAGCTCAGGATAAGGGTATTAACCTATCTGAAGTGAAAGGAAGTGGAGAAAATGGCCGTATTGTACGCAAAGATGTAGAAGGATTCACTCCATCAGCTAAGACTGCTACCGCAGCTTCTACAGAGAAAGCGGCTGCTCCTGTGGCTTACGTACCTGTAGGAGAAGAAGTTACAGAGGAAGTGAAGAACTCACAAATGCGTAAGACGATTGCTAAGCGTCTTTCTGAATCTAAGTTTACAGCACCTCACTATTACCTTACCATTGAGGTAGATATGGAAAATGCGATGGCCTCACGTAGCCAAATCAATAACTTGCCAGATACTAAGGTGTCTTTCAACGATATGGTTGTGAAGGCTTGCGCTATGGCTCTTAGAAAACACCCACAAGTGAATACTTCTTGGAAAGGAGATGTTACTGTGTATAACAAGCATGTACATATAGGTGTAGCTGTGGCTATTGAAGACGGATTGGTAGTACCTGTACTTAAGTTCGCAGACAACTTGAGTCTCTCTCAGATAGGTGTATTAGTGAAAGATTTGGCTGGAAAAGCTCGTAACAAGAAGCTAACCCCTGCTGAAATGGACGGAAGTACTTTCACTGTTTCCAATTTGGGTATGTTCGGAGTAGAACAATTTACTTCTATCATTAACCAACCTAACTCTGCTATTCTTTCAGTAGGAGCTATCGTAGAGAAACCTGTCGTGAAAAATGGACAAATTGTAGTGGGGCACACCATGAAGCTTTGTCTTGCTTGCGATCACCGTACTATAGATGGGGCTACAGGGGCACAATTCTTGCAAACCTTGAAGGCTTACATAGAAAACCCTGTTACTATGTTGGCATAGTATGAACCGTATGTAACGCAATTATATATTTTTATTGAGAAAGAGGCATAATCCCACATGCCTCTTTTCTTTTACAATGCAATAAATTTGTTTAATACGAAAAAATATCGTAATATTGTACTCTTTATAAGTAATAAATTATGTATGCTATATGTCATTTGAGTATAGTACCGCTGCGAGATGAAGCCTCCCATAAGAGCGAACAGATTTCTCAGTTATTATACGGAGAATTGTGCTTTATAATGAAAGAAGAAGACGGCTGGTGTTATGTACGTACTGATTTTGATAACTATGAAGGTTGGATAGATGCCAAACAATTATCTCCTATAAGCGAAGCTACTTACCAGGAAACGAAGAAAGTGCTCCCTCGTTATGCTTCGGATATGGTGGATTATGTACAGATTAGTGATAAAGAATATGATCTCCTACCTATTTGTATAGGGGCTACAGTGAGTAATGCCCCCTTTATGGGACATCTGTTCTCTGGAGAAGTACAGAGAAAGGTGTTGCGTAAGAATGTGGTGGAGATTGCCCTGAGATACCTCAATACACCTTATTCATGGGGTGGAAAATCTCCTTTTGGGATTGATAGTCCTGGATTTGTACAAATGGTCTATAAGCTCATGGGAATCACCCTTCCTCGTGAGGTGGTTTCTCAGTATGAAATTATTGAGAGTGGTGATGTGGCTACTTTGGAAGATGCCGAAGTAGGGGACTTGCTCTTTTTCAATGATAATATGGGACGCATCATTCATGTAGGACTCTTAATCCAATCGGGCTATATCATTCATGCTTATGGGAAGGTACGTGTGGATCGTATCACCCCTGAGGGGATTTTTGATGAAGATGTTCAAGAAATCACTCATAATCTCTATGCTATTAAGCGAATTTTGGATGATGATGAGAAAAAAATAGTGTAAAATGACCATAAAATTACTCGTAGTAGGAAAAACAGATGTATCCCTTTTAGAAAAAATAATTGAAGACTATAAGAAAAGAATACGATTTTATATAAAATTTGAAATAGAGACAATTCCTGACTTGAAAAACACCAAAAATATCTCACAAGAAGAACAAAAAAACAAAGAAGGAGTTTTGCTTCTTAAGCAAATAGCAGACAATGACTTCTTAGTGCTTTTGGATGAGCGAGGAAAGGAATATACCTCTGTAGAGTTTTCTGTACAGTTGCAGAAAATTATGAATACAGGGGTTAAGCAGTGTGTCTTTGTCATAGGAGGGCCTTACGGTTTTTCCCAACAGGTGTATCAGAGGGCTAACAATATGTGTTCGCTCTCTAGGATGACATTCTCTCACCAGATAGTACGCCTATTTTTTGTAGAACAACTCTATAGGGCTTTTACTATTCTCAATAACGAACCTTATCATCACCAATAAATGTATAGCAAAGAGGAAGCAGCTAAGCTTAGACAAGATTTTTGGGTCTCTTTTGGGAAATCTTTCCCAAATAAGTGGATTTTGTATAGGACGAAGGTGAAACCTATCCAATTCAAATTCTATTTTGATAATAAAAAGGCAATGGTATGTATGGATATAGAGGGAGATCAGCAGGAAATAGAAAAATATTACAATAAATTCCTATCCTTAAAATCCATATTGGCAGAGTTCCTACCTGAAATTCTATTTGAAGAGCACTATTACTTGGAGAATGGTAAGGAAATAGCACGTATTTGGGTAGAGAAGCAAGGGGTATGTATCTATAATAAGGATACTTGGCAACAAACGATGGTATTCTTAAATGAAAATATGCAACAAGTAGAGCGTTTTTGGCAAGAGTATGAGGACTTTTTCAAGGACGATTTTTAACCTTAATAGGGGTTATATTTTAAGAAAAACAATTTTTTCAAGTCAAGAAAAATAATTACTTTTGCAAAAATTTACAATGAATGTTACTCATAGGAATAACAGGGGGAACGGGCTGTGGTAAGACAACAGTCGTCAATCAGATTGTTCAAGAAATACCACCAGGCGAGGTGAGTGTCATCTCACAAGATGCTTATTATAAGGATTTGTCACACCTTACTTTTGAAGAGAGAACGAAAGTAAATTTTGACCACCCTAAGTCCTTAGATTTTGATTTGCTCAGAGAGCATCTTGGGCAACTTAAGCAAGGAAAAACAATTATGCAACCCACTTATTCCTTTGTAGAACACAATAGAACGCCACAGGTGATACCTATAGCTCCCTGCAAGGTAATTATAGTGGAGGGAATTTTGATATTTTCTCACCCTGATTTGAGAGATTTGTTTGATATTAAGATATTTGTACATGCCGATTCCGATGAGCGTCTCATTCGCCGTATCAAAAGAGATACCACCGAGCGCGGAAGGGATATACAGGAGGTGCTCAACCGATACCAAACTACTCTTAAACCAATGCACCAGCAGTTTATAGAGCCTACCAAGGAATATGCCGATATCATTATTCCCAATAACCGACATAACAAGGTAGCTATTGATATTGTCAAGACCATTGTCCATAACAGAATCCAATAATAATGATAGATCTTCAGGCTTATATCAAGAAATATGCTTACTTCATTGGCATCGCTGCTTTTGGGATATGGATGCTTTTCTTTGACTCCAATTCTTTGCTTTCCCAAAGAAAGCTAAACAGGGAGATAGAGTCCCTTAGGCGTCAAAAGGAGTTTCTCAAAAAAGAAATAGCTAAAGATAGGGAGGCCATTAAGGAAATTAATACTCCTGAAGGAAGAGAGAAATTTGGACGTGAGCACTATTATTTTAAGAGAGAAAACGAAGATATCTTTATTATAGAATACGATACTATAAAGTAAAAACAATACTGTAAAAATAATTATTATACCTAAAAATATAGAACATTATGTATGAAAATGAAGGAGAAAACAATGAGATTTTCTCAAAAGCTCTAAGAGCAGGAAGGCGAACTTATTTCTTTGATATACGCGGCACCAAAGCAGGTGATTATTATTTGACGATAACAGAGAGCAAAAAGTTCACACATGATGATGGTTCATCCCATTATCAGAAACATAAGATTTATCTTTACAAGGAAGATTTTAATGCCTTTAGAGAAATCTTGGACGAGATGACTTCTTATGTTTTTGAAGAAAAGGGAGAGGAAGTAATCTCTGAAAAACATCAGAAGGATTTCAAGAAAGCATTCTCTTCTCATAAGGAACAAGAGGCGTCATCATCATTCACTATTGATGACTTTGAAGATATTAAATAGTGATATTTAATTCAAAATGGTTAGAGGCTATCCCCGCTGATAGCCTCTAACTTTATCTAAAAGGGGAAGAGTATAGGGAGTACCAATATCATTACAATTCCCATAAGTATCTGTAAGGGAAGTCCTACTTTCACATAATCCATGAAGGTATAACGCCCAGCTGACATTACCAAAGCATTGGGGGGTGTAGAGAAGGGGGAGGCAAAGCACATACTAGCACCTACCGATACGGCAATGAGCAAGGGTAATGGATTGATTCCCATACTGGTAGCTGCACTCATAGCTATAGGGGCAATCAAAATAGCTGTGGCTGTATTGCTGATAAACATGGTAAGTAGCGAAGTGGTAAAGTAGATACTTGCCAAAAGAATATAAGGACTATAGCCGCCCAGCTTGCCTACAAGCATCTCCGATACCCATGCCGAAGCCCCCGTTTTCTCTAAGGCTAAGGCCATAGGGAGCATAGCGGCAATCAGTACTACACTCTCCCAATTGATAGTCTTATAAGCTGCCTCCACATTGGGCAATGCTCCAGAGAAGACCATGAGCAAGGAGGCTACCAAAACAGCTGTTACAGGCTGTATAGGGATAAAGTCAAACATCATACTCACTACCATAAGTAGCATGATGATTCCCGCTATAGGTGCTTTATGCGTTAGGGTTACCTTGGAAGCCTCCTTCAGGGGTTGTCCCAATACAATCAGGTGTCTATGTTGGTCGTTGAGCCTTGCTATGTCTTTCCAAGAACCTTGTACCAAGAGGATATCTCCCGAATGGATACGTTGGTCTTTCAGGTTTTTCAGGATATAGGTTTCGTTGCGCTGCATACCCAAGATATTGAGCGAGAATTGCTCTCTGAACTTTGATTTCTTGATAGGCAGATTCACCAGACGAGAGGCGGAGGTTATCAGCACCTCGGCAATCCCATGCTTTTGGGAGTTCATTAGCTCTTCTTGAGAGGTAAATTTGTCTTCTATCAGGCTCAAGGACTTCTCCCAAGCCATGGCCTCTATCTTGCGAATATCTCCTTGTACAAAGAGGATATCTCCTTCGTGAAGAATTGTATTGGCTTGTGCCAATTCACGATTGGGATTTTGAAAAATAGAGCTGTTGAGGCTGGGTTTGCGCAAGATTTCGGTTACATGGACTTCATATTTGTCAGCTATATGGCTCTCCAAGAGTGTTTTTCCCACAAAAGGAGCATTCTTCCCTACCATAACCAAGTGAATATCCTTGGAGAGTTGGTACTCGTCCATAAGGTCTGAAAGGGATTTACCGTCTTTTTTGCTTTCTTGATGAGGGTCTGCCTTGTTGAGAAAGCGTTTGCTTACAGGAATAAGGTATAACAGCCCCACTGCAAGAGCAACTAATCCCACAGGGGTAAAGGAGAAGAAGGTCAGGGAAGGGAAACCATGCTTTATCAGTTCCTCATTGATAATCAGGTTGGGAGGTGTCCCGATAAGGGTCATCATTCCCCCTAAGCTACTGGCAAAAGCCAGCGGCATGAGTAGCCGAGAGGAGTTAATATTGGCACTCATGGCCATACTCACTACAATGGGAAGCATCAGAGCAACCGTCCCTGTATTGCTCACAAAGGCACCAATGAAGGAGGTGGCCAAGATAACCAGCACAAAGAGCTTCAGCTCACTTTTGCCAGCGAGCTTGAGTAGTTTGTTACTGATCATTTTAGCCAAACCTGTTTGGAAGATAGCCCCTCCCACTACGAAAAGTCCTATCATCATCACCACCACTGAGTTGGAAAAGCCCGATAAGGCTTCCTCTGGCGATAGGATACCAAAGAGGACTAATAGGAGCAGGGAGGAGAGCGCTACCAAGTCCGAACGGATCTTCCCCATCATAAAGAAAGCGGAGGCAATCACAAGGATAGCCAAGGTAATGTACATAGTCATAAGCAAGGGATTGGGTTAGATAAGCGCTTGCATCTCCTCTATAAAATGATGTGCTAATGTATCGGCTTCTTTTTGGCTTTTTGCTTCGGTATAGATACGGATAATGGGTTCTGTATTGGATTTTCTTAAGTGTACCCAGCTATCGGCAAAATCTATTTTAAGACCATCAATAGTGGTGGTCTGTTCATGAGCGTATTTCTGTTCCATTGCCTTGAGAATTTGGTCTGGATTGATTTGCTCTGTCAGTTGTATCTTGTTCTTACTCATAAAGTAAGCAGGATAGCTCTCTTTGAGTTGCTGCACACTCCCACCTCTCTCTGCCAAAAGGGATAGGAATAAAGCAACTCCCACCAAGGCATCACGTCCATAATGTAGCTCAGGGTAAATAATTCCCCCATTGCCTTCGCCACCGATAATGGCTTCTACGCGCTTCATCTCGGTAACGACATTCACTTCTCCTACTGCTGCTGCTGAGTAGCTAACGCTATGCTTTTGAGCAATATCGCGTAAGGCACGAGAGGAAGAAAGATTGGAGACTACATTGCCTTTGGCTTTGCCTAATACATAATCAGCACAAGCCACCAAGGTATATTCTTCACCAAACATCTCTCCTTTGTCAGTAATAAAGGCCAAGCGGTCTACATCAGGATCTACCACAATACCGAAATCAGCTTTTTCTTCTACGACTCTTTTGCAAATATCCCCTAAGTGTTCCTTTAGTGGTTCGGGGTTGTGAGGGAAGTGTCCATTAGGCTCACAATAGAGTTTGACAACCTCTACACCCAATCGTTCCAGGAGTCTCGGAATAGCTATCCCGCCAGTGGAGTTGACCGCATCTACTACTACTCGGAATTTCTTTTTCTGGATAGCTTCAGGGGCAACCAAGGGGAGGGCAAGTACCTTTTCTATATGGAGGTCAATATACCGATTATCATCGGTGAGCTTACCTAAGTGATCTACTGTAGCAAAGGAAAAATCATTCTCTTGAGCGATTTTCAAAATAGCCTTACCATCTTGGTCAGAGACAAATTCTCCTTTGTTATTGAGAAGTTTTAGGGCGTTCCATTCCTTAGGGTTATGGCTGGCGGTAAGGATAATGCCTCCGTCGGCCTTTTCCAAAGGAACAGCTACTTCCACGGTAGGGGTAGTACTCAGGCCTATATTAACTACATCAATTCCCAAGCCAATAAGGGTGTATTGCACTAAATTTTGGATCATCTCGCCAGAGATGCGTGCATCTCGCCCAATGACTACTTTGACGTGTTCTTTGCCAGATTGTCCCTTGAGCCAAGAGCCATAAGCAGCGGCAAACTTAACGGTATCAATAGGGGTAAGATTTTCATCTACCTTGCCACCTATGGTACCGCGAATGCCTGAAATAGATTTGATTAATGACATATATCTTTGTATTTATTTTGTTATTTTAGATTGATATCTTTTAGATAAGCTATCTATATATTTTTCTTGTTGCTTGTATATTTGAGTATCTGTATCTTTGGTTATCAGATAAGTCTTTCCTTTACTCCATTTTCCATTGGTTAGTAGAAAAGTTTCTTCATAATAGGGATAAGTAGGATTGTAGGAGCTATCCAAGTAGGGGGTATAGTCCAAATAGTAGGGGTTGGTCAGAAAGACAACAGCGCAAAAGTGCTTTTTGATTTCTTCAAGAGATAAGGCCTCAATTCTATCTTCTAAGGTGTCGATATATCCTTTGTTCTCCTGATATTTCTGCCAAGCAAGATGGGTGTCAAAGGTAGGGGTCTGTGGAATTAGGATAACGTTTGCCATCCCTAATTGCTGAATTTGACTCCAACAGCCATAATCAGGAATTTGATAATATCCTTCTCTCCACGAGAAATGGCCACATTTTAGGAGTTGATACAAATTCTCCTCTACCTCTGGAGTAAAGGTGGTTCTGGGAAAGGGGTTTTCTATTTCATCTAAGACATTTACATATCGGTATCGGTAAGTGTCTTCATTCCAGTATATTAGAAAGCCTGACTTCTCAGGTAGTATCAGATTGATAATATCTTTTCCATTTCTCTTGCCTTTTTCTATATAGCATTCAATTCCTTCTGGTTGCTCATAGATGACAGAGTGATTATGCTCTTTATAACTATCTAACTGATAGATGATAACAGGATCTTCTACCTTGGTCTCATAGCTGTGGAAGATTGCTAAAAAGGGGGTATTGTCAGGGTATGTTATGTCTCCTACTCCCTTGTAATCAACCATAAGAGCGACATCTTGCCGACCGTCAGTATTGAAATCTCCATAACAAATGATGGGACACCCTTTACCTTGATGAATTTGGTAATATTCCCAAAATTCTTTAGAAAACCGTTTTTCTATGTCAATAGGAGTAAAAGTATCTTGGTTGGCTTCTATATAAGAGGCAATATTTTTAGGAATTTTACACAGAGATTGGAGGGTATCTTCTACAGGGGGAGGAACTGTCTCCTCTGATAATTGGGGTGGTGCTTGTTCTCTGGGACAAGCGATTAAGAGTAATAGAAATGGGAAAAATAAAAAATTTTTCATAGGTTTATTTTTAAAGTAAAAATTACTAAAATCCTTTGGATTTCTTTAGATGGTAGTAAATAAAAGTGAATATCCCATAGAATATAAGAAAAATGGGATAAGTGAAAGCTATAAGAAAAACATATCCCTGATTGCTTGGACGACCTAAAACCCAGTCAATAAAAGGGATTGCAGCAAAAAGTCCTACATAGAAAAGCAGGGGTGCTAAGAATACACCCAACCATAAGCCCCATTTGCTTTTTTTTCTGATAGTATAAATGTGCAGCCCTGCGGCAACTAAAAAGAGAATAGCTCCAAATCCTAAAGGGTTTATTGTAAGGACGATACGACCAAACCAAGAAGGTTTAGGAGAAAATCGCCAATAGTGGTTACCATAGGTAATATCCTTGATCTTTCCCTTAAAAAGTTGGTCACTTACTGTATATTCCTCTTTTTCCATAGAGGATTGCTCAAATTCTAATTCCTTTGGAAAGTGGATTTCAATCTCTATCTCAGGGAAAGTTTTCCAAAATTTGGAAGGATATAAGCTGTATCCAAACCGGTAAGGGGGAAGAAACCCATAATGGAAAGTAGTAGGGAAAGCACTATACCTAACCTCTATCACATTCTCTCCTGTCTTAAGAGGCGCTGTAAAGTAGATAAGATCTGAGGGGGTTACCTCTTCTTCTTCTTTTCCATCATAGGAAATATAGTACTTAGTATAAGTATTGTATCGGGTAGGAGTACCATCAGAATATTGTAGGGTGTCAATGATTTCTTCTTTTCTCAGAAAAGGATAGTCCTGTTCTTGGTCAATAGAGTTTGAGGAGATAGCTTGTCCATTTACAAAAACTTGCTGGTCATTCAGATAGTTGGAAGCCATAAAGAGCAGTGGCATAGACTGTTCTTTAGGGGAGGAGATATGATATTTTGCCCTAAAGCGGATGATATAATTATTAAAGGAGTTCTTATCATCTTTGATGATTTCCGCAATGATTTTCTCATGGGTTACGCTGCAATCATTGGTAAGAATAAGACAAGTATGAGAAGTCCCATCTATAGTTGGTTTTGCCATATTGGCCTTACTTGCCCAAGAGCAAGCAAACAATAGCAAAAAAAGAAGATGTCTGTTCATTATAGTGGAATATTTCTTATCAAGGGACAAATATACGAAAAAGATATAAATAATTGACTAATAATCAAGGAAGAATTTTTTTGAGTAAAAGTTTCATTTGTCTTAAATTATTTCGTACATTTGCTCTTCTATTAAGAACAAATAGTAATAAGCTGTTATATGGACAAACATCATATACTACTCATCATTCACCTAATCAGTGCAACTGTTTGGGTAGGAGGGCATTTGGTCTTGCTCTTGGGCTTTTTGCCAAAGGCGCTTAAGCATAAGAATTTTGACTTTATTTCTCGTTTTGAGAAGACTTATGAGCCTATAGGAATGCCCTCATTGCTCCTTTTGGTTATTACAGGGATTCTGATGGCCTATGACCTGAATGCACCACTATCTTCGTGGTTTTCCTTTGCTACAGGAGTGGAGACGGTGGTATCACTGAAAATTATTGGGCTACTCACGACCATTTGCTTTGCCATCAGTGCCCAAACAAGGGTACTTCCAAAACTCGCCAAGGGACAAATCCAGAAGCTCCCCGAAATGGCGGTACATATCCTATGTGTTACCCTGATTGCAGTAACCCTGCTTATTTTGGGCAGTACTATTCGCAATGGTGGTTTTTTATTCTAAAAGGAAATGGAGACATTCAAGAACTACCTATCTTTGGAGAAGAAGTATTCTCCCCATACCATAACAGCCTACCTTGCTGATATGGAGGAGTTTGCTGCTTACCTTAAGGAAAAAGACGCTACTGTGGAACTCTCCCAAGTGAATTATCCCTTGATTCGTTCTTGGATTATACACTTGGTGGAGAGTGGCATTACCAATAGGTCTATCAATCGGAAAATAGCATCTTTGAAGGCTTATTATGCTTTTCTGGTACGCTCTTTAGTTATCAGTAGTAGTCCTTTTTTACAGCATATTCCACTGAAAACGCAGAAAAAGGTGTCTATTCCCTTCTCTCAGAAGGAGATAGAGACAGTACTCTCTCAGGCGGAAGAGGGCGGGGACTACCCACAAGTACGCAATAGGACAATTATAGAGCTGTTCTATGCGACAGGTATGCGTAGGGCGGAGCTTATAGAGCTAAAAATAAGTGATATAGACTTCTCTCAGCAGACGATAAAGGTACTGGGAAAGCGCAGTAAGGAGCGTATCATTCCCCTAATCCCCTCAGTTAGGGAGTGCTTGGAACAATATTTATCTTTTCGTAAAGAGTTGAATACTAATGAATTATATTTGTTTTTGACAGATAGTGGTAAAAAAATGTATCCAAAACTTGTGTATAATATAATAAATTCGTATTTTAGCAGTGCCACAACAAAGCAGAAGAAAAGCCCACATGTGCTGCGGCACTCCTTTGCCACACACCTCTTGGACAATGGGGCTGACCTTAATGCTGTAAAAGAACTTTTAGGCCATGCAGGGCTGGCAGCTACACAGGTCTATACCCATAGTAGTATAGCAGAGCTAAAGAACCAATACAACAATGCGCATCCGAGGATGACAAATAAATAGTACTAATTTTAAATTTTTCAGATTATGAAAGTAAATTTACACAATGTCGGTTTTACAGTTGATCAAAAATTGGTTGACTTCATCCAGAAAAAAATGGACAAATTAGACCTTTTCTATGACAAGGTTATTGATGCCGATGTCTATTTAAAGTTAGACAATACCACTGTTAAGGAAAATAAGATAGTGGAGATAAAGGTAAATGTACCAGGGGATAGCTTCGTGGTCAAAAAACAATTTAAATCCTTCGAAGAAGGGGTAGATGCTTGTGAAAACCCTATTGAAAGATTCCTGAAAAAATACAAGGAAACTCGTTAGACGATCTTATGACTATTAAGGATAAAGAACGGTTTTGGATAGGATTCCAATGGGGTGCACTTACAGGAGTAGTGATTGCTCTAATACTTATACTTGCCTAAACAAGGAGCTTAGATAATGAATTTCACATAACAATATGTGAAGTTCATTATCTCTCCATATACAAAACATACAACAAGAAAAAGTAGCTCTATAAAGGGGAGTTGCTATGCTTATGAAAGCAGCGGATGGATTATAGTGTTATAGCAAAGAGGTATTATATACCCGATTTTTCACCAATAGGACTACAAACAGAATTTTCCTTCATATTTGAAATAAAAAAATCTATACATGATGAATGGCATATTGATACTTATAGATATTCAAAATGATTTTATTACAGGAGAACTTCCTGTTCCTGATGGTAGGTCTATCATAGAGCCTGTCAATCACCTCATCCCACAGTTCTCCCATGTGATCGCTACCCAAGATTGGCACCCAGCAAATCATTTTAGCTTCTTTACCCTTCATGAGGGTAAGAAGGCTTTTGAATCTATCACTAAGGATAATTACCAGCAGACCCTTTGGCCTCCTCATTGCATACAAGGAAGCGAAGGGGCTAATTTCTTCCCTGAACTACAAACCAATGCAATCAATGCTATTTTTCGCAAAGGAACTAATCCAGATATAGATAGTTATAGCGCCTTTTTTGATAATCAAAAGCTCAAAGAAACAGGTCTTGACGGCTATCTAAAAGGCTTACACTTGGATGAACTCCATTTTGCAGGCTTGGCGGCTGATTATTGTGTGTATTTTTCTATGATAGATGCACTTAACTTAGGCTATAAGGTATTTCTACATGAACACTGTACCCGTGCTATAAGCAAAGAACAGTTTGAAAACCAGAAAAAAGAACTGATTGCTTATCCTAACTTCACTCTATTACCATAGTTTTGAAAGAACATTTACGATTTGGAATTATTATTCCCGCTCATAATGAGGGAGACATCTTGGCGCAAACCTTGGATAGTCTCTTGGCGCAAACACTCCCTGCCCATAGCATTGTAGTGATAGATGATAATTCTACCGATCATACAGCTGTGATATTGGCCGATTATTGCAAACGCTTTCCTCAGGTGAAAACGCTCTACCGAAGCTCCTCTGTGCAGCGCTTACCTGGGGCTAAGATTGTACAAGCCTTCAATGCAGGTTTGCCTCTTGTGGGAGAGGTGGATATTATATGTAAGTATGACGCGGATCTTATTTTCCCTCCCAATTATTTGGAAACACTACAGGCCTACTACCTCCAAAACCCACAATTGGGTATGTGTGGAGGCATCTGTAGTATAGAAAAGGACGGGAAGTGGCTCAAGGAAAGCCTAACCAATAAGAACCACTTGCGCGGGGCACTGAAGAGTTACCGCAAGGAGTGTTTCAAGGCTATCGGAGGGCTGAAAGAGGCGATGGGTTGGGACACAGTAGATGAACTATTAGCACAGTATCACGGTTGGGAATTGCTTGTCGTGGAGGACTTGGTGGTAAAACACTTGCGCCCTACGGCAAGCCGCTATAACCCACAAGCACAATATATGCAAGGGGGTATGTTCTACCGCTTGCGTTATGGAGGAGTGCTCTCGTTTTTGGCAAGTGCTAAGCTGGCCTACAAGAAGCGTAGTCTTAGCTTATTTTGGGATTATATGAAGGGGTATTTCAAAGCAAAGAAGGAGAAACAGCCCTTTTTGATAACTCCTGAAGAAGGTAAGTGGATACGTGCTTACCGTTGGCGCCATATCAAACGAAAATTCTAAATAATTGTTGATAAGAAAATTTGCCGCATAGTATTTTTTTTCTTACTTTTGCGGGGTATTAAAAGGAACGCTCAAAGATGAAAATAGCACTATTAGGTTATGGGAAAATGGGTAAGACCATAGAGCGGATAGCTCAGGAACGAGGCCATGAGATTGTCCTAAAAGTAGATGCCCCAGGTGATTATGATCTTTCAGTGGCAGAGGTGGCTATTGAGTTCAGTACACCACAGAGTGCTTTTGCCAACATCAGCCGAGCACTCTCTTTAGGATTGCCCATAGTGGCAGGTACTACAGGTTGGTTAGAGCACTATCCTGAGGCAGTAGCCTTGTGCAAGGAGCATAAAGCGGCCTTTTTGTATGCTTCCAACTTTAGTATAGGGGTGAATATCTTCTTTGAGCTGAACAAGACCTTAGCCCAACTTATGCGGAAATATCCTGAATATGCGGTTGCTATAGAGGAAATACACCATACCCAAAAGCTCGATGCTCCCAGTGGAACGGCCATTACCTTGGCGCAAGAAATCATAGAGCAGACAGATAAGGAGGGTTGGGAGCTCGGAGAGACCACCGAGGATAAGATTCCTATTACTGCCAAGCGTATAGAAAATGTCCCTGGCACCCATATTGTTACCTATAAGAGTGTGGTGGATACACTTGAGATTAAGCATACCGCCCATAGCCGAGATGGTTTTGCCTTGGGCGCTGTATTGGCAGCCGAGTGGATTATAGGAAAAAAAGGAGTCTTCTCCATGAAGGATGTCCTTTTCGGAAAATAAGTATAAATAATTTTGTAAAAATAAATTTTATGGCAAGCGTAAGACGTTTAAAAAAGAATGTTGCTTCTGTTTTAGGGGAATTGGTAGATACTCTTATTATTTGGGAATTGGTTACCGATAAGAGAAATGAGCAGTCAAGAGGTATTGTAGAGGAAATCTACCTTACTTATGACAAATACCTTGAGCAAATCAACCATCCTACAGAAAATAAAGGAGCTTTCTACAAACAGCTTCTTAAGAACTTTGAAGGAGAAGTAAATGCTATCATAGCGAAAATCAATGCTTTAAGCTAAACAAAGAGCTACTTTTTTGTTTTACACCAATTACATTTGTTTGTACAATGCAATTGGTGTTTTTTACATATATTACCATGAAGAAAATACTATTCTTATCTCTTTTCTTGACCTTTACCTTTGTAGCTTCTGCCCAACAGACTTATAAGCTCTATGTAGAGGGAGAAAAACAATGGGCATATAGGGAAAATACACTTACTAATTTTGTATATGCCTTCTGTACTAAGGATTTCGAGGCCGTAGCTAAGAACCCTGCAGTAGGAGATACTTCAAAGGCAGTTTTATTGGAGTCTATATATCGCAAAATGCTACAAAGCGTTCCTACTAAAGAAAGAAATACACAGATAAGTCTCTTTTTTGGAGAACGAAAAAAGGGAAAAGGGCGTATATTTTTTATGACTTTCTTTGAAGGGAACCTAAGAGGTAAGCGCAAAGATGCATTTTTTCAATTTCTTTTAGCAGACAATACAAGGGAAGGTATATTTAAGTGTGATACAATTATGATTTCTGATGAGAAACACAGATTCACCTACAAAGAACCTTCGGTAAAGCTCAAAACAAGATACCAAAAGGAAGTAATGCAGGAATATGAAGCTCATGCATTAGAGAAAAATGCTAAAAATGAATTGGAAAACTATATAAATACAAGAAAAAGGTGGCGAAAAATGATACTTAGTGATGAATAATTGATAATGATTTTTATGCTTCAGGGAAAGAAATACCCTAAATGGGTGAAGAATATATGTTTAGGAAGTATATTTGCTATATCTAATTTAGTAATTTATCTAATCTATGAGATAATTACTTCTGATATTGAGTATTATTTTAATAAAAGAGATCCATATTTCCTCTATGTGATAGTATCATCAATTCTATTTCCCATATTTCTATTTTTATTTGAGTATAGAAAAAAGAGAAAATATTTTTATTTACTTTTTTATAGTTGTTGGCACCTGCTTACTTTGGTAATAATAGCCACTATATATTCTTATTTTGAGATTATTTATTCAGATGGTTATATTAATAAAGATTTAGTTGAAAATGAATATATAATAAGTCTCTTAGCTGAGAATATTGCTCTATTCATAATAGTAGGGGTTATAAATTTTTTTACATTTATCCCGCTCAACATTATTATTTTTTCACTCTCTTTCTTTTTATTGAGGAAGTATAAATAATCAATTGAAAATCAATTACTTGTCTTATTTAAAGAAATAACTCAAAATTAACAATTTAGAAAACAAATGGCAGACGATGATTTGATTACAGACGATGAACTGTATGAACACTATAGTTTTAAGGCAGGAAAAGGACAAGAACCGTTACGGGTAGATAAGTTCCTGATGAACTTTGTGGAGAATGCCTCCCGCAATAAGGTACAACAGGCGGCTAAGGACGGCAATATATTTGTCAATGGAGTAGCCGTGAAGGCCAACCATAGGGTGAAGGCTAATGATGAGGTCAAGGTCATGTTTGCTCACCCTCCTCATGAATATTTGTTAGTACCTGAGCCTATTCCTTTGGATATAGTCTATGAGGATGAAGAACTAATCATTATCAATAAGCCTGCGGGCTTGGTAGTACATCCAGGGCATGGAAATTATCAGGGAACTCTTATCAATGGGCTGATATACCATTTTCAGCACTTGCCTATGAACAGTTCTGACCGCCCTGGCTTGGTGCACCGAATAGACAAGGATACCAGTGGTTTATTGGTAGTGGCTAAGACGGAAGAGGCCATGAACCACTTGGCTAAGCAGTTTTTCAATAAAACCAGTGAGCGGGAGTATGTAGCCCTTGTATGGGGCAATCTTACAGAGGATGAGGGGACGATCACAGGGCATATCGGAAGGCACCCCAAGAACCGCCTCCAAATGGCTGTCTTCCCTGATGGAAGTCAGGGCAAGGAGGCCATCACTCATTACAAGGTATTGGAGCGTTTCGATTATGTAACCCTCGTTTCCTGTCGGTTAGAGACGGGGCGTACACATCAGATTCGTGCCCACTTTACCTATATAGGTCACCCACTTTTCAATGACGAGCGTTATGGAGGGGACAAGATACTCAAAGGAACTACCTCGGCTAAGTATAAACAGTTTGTAGAGAACTGTTTTAAGATCCTCCCACGCCAAGCGCTCCATGCCAAGACCTTAGGAGTGGAGAAACCCTCCACAGGACAGATGCTTCGTTTTGATAGTGAGATTCCTCAAGATATGCAGCAGTGTATAGAAAAATGGCGTAACTATCTCAGCAATAGAGAAGTAGAGCAGTAGTCAGAGGTCTGTTATCAGCGATCAGTAAAAGTCCCTTTTGGGGATAAAGAACTCAAAACTCAAAATTTAAAACTAATATGTTATTCAGGCAAGCTCAGATAGAAGACTTAGAGGCTATATGGCAGATTATCCTCTATGCTAAGGAAACCATGCGGCAGAGAGGAAGCCAGCAGTGGCAAGATGGTTATCCCTTTAGGGAAACTATTGAGCAAGATATAGCACATCACTATGCCTATGTAGTGGAAGAGGCAGGTGAGATTGTGGCTTATGCAGCAATCAGTGGTGATGGCGAACCTACCTATCAAAAGATAGAAGGGGCATGGCTCAGTGATGATCCCTATATAGTAGGTCATAGAATAGCCGTGAGTGAGAGGGGCAAGGGTAAAGGGCTGGCCAGCTATATCATACAACAGGCAGAAGAGATCGCCCTTACCTGTGGATTCCATTCGCTACGAGCCGATACCAACTATGACAACCTTGCCATGAAGCATATCTTGGAAAAAGAAGGCTTTGTCTATTGTGGTATTATTCAGGTACGCGATGGAAAACGTGAGGCTTTTCAGAAAATTCTAAAATAACAGAATATGGATTTGAAAAAAATTGATACAGCTGACTATACTATCTATTTCTCGGAAGAGGGGCATAAATACTTAGCGGACTATGTAAAAGAGAAGAAATATTCTAAGATATTTGTCCTCTCCGATACCCATACCCATGAGTGTTGCGTATATACATTCTTACAGAAATTTCCTTTTGAGGTAGAAATTATAGAGGTAGAAGCAGGAGAAGAGCATAAGAATTTGGATACCTGTCTTTCTCTTTGGCAGACACTCTCCGACTTAGGGGCTGACAGAAAGAGCTTACTGATTAATGTAGGCGGGGGAGTGGTTACCGATATGGGGGGCTTTGTTGCCTCTACCTTCAAGCGTGGGATTGACTTTATCAATATTCCTACCTCTCTCTTGGCTATGGTAGATGCATCTATTGGTGGAAAAACAGGAGTAGATTTAGGCGTCCTCAAAAATCAAATAGGGGTGATTAATAACCCTCAACTCCTATTGATAGATGTGAATTATTTAGCTACCCTCCCCAAAGAGGAGTTCCGTAGTGGTTTGGCCGAGATGTTCAAGCACGGGCTGATACAGTCTCCCACTTATTGGGAGAAAATGAAACAGCTCTCCGCCCTAACCACTGATGATTTGGAAGAGATTATCTATCAATCGGTAGTAATTAAGCATCAGGTAGTAAAGCAAGACCCTAAGGAACAAGGTTTGCGCAAGATACTCAACTTTGGCCATACGCTGGGCCATGCTATAGAATCTTATTGCTTAGCACACCGCTCTAAGCGTTTGTTGCATGGGGAGGCAGTCGCTATTGGAATGATTTTGGCGGCTTTCCTCTCTCATAAGCTCTTGTATTTCCCTTGGGAAAAGGTAGTAGAGATAAAGAGAGTCCTCTTGGACTATTTCCCTCAGGAGGATTTCTCTGCTCAAGAGATAGCAGCTATACAGGAACTACTCAAGTATGACAAAAAGAATGCTTATGGTCATGTCTATTTTGTACTATTGGAGGCTATAGGACAACCCAAGTGGAATATAGAAGTGGAGGATGCTCTTATAGAACAGGCATTTGCTTATTATAGTGAGAAATAGGAGTAAAAAAGGGTTAAGCAAATGAGTGTTTCTCTAAAAAATTATACGCTAAGACAGGTAGCACTGGCCTTTTTACCTATTATGGTAGTGTGGTTAGTAGTGATTTATATATTTATCTTAGAGGAAGTTTATGACAATGTAGATGATGGTCTCAAGGATAGGAAAAAGGAAATCATTGCCCTCTCTGAGGAATATCCAGAGCGTATTCTCTCTGTTAGTGAATATGGGATAGGGCAGTTTAGAATACGCCCTGCTCAGGGTAAAGTATCTAAGAAGAATAGTATCAACAATGAGTTTCTCTACGAACCCTCAGGTGATGAAAAGGAGCTATACCGAGTACTGAAAACGGGTTTTTGTGATGACCAAGACCGTTGTTATACCTTGGAGATACGTACCTCTACGGTAGAGGAAGATGATTTAATGGCCAATTTAGCTATAGGGATTGGGGTGTTGTACTTGGTCTTAGTCGTAAGTATGTATATCATTCATTTGCTATTCATTCGGCGTGTGTGGAAGCCTTTCAATACCTTGCTCTATAATATCAATGCTTATGAATTGGGCAATCGTCAAGGGGTAGTTCCTATAACCACACAAGTGAGAGAGTTTGCTCAGCTCAATGAGACCATCCAGCGTATGTGGCATCGTATGGAAACTATTTTTGATCAGCAGCGTACTTTTATAGGTAATGCTTCTCATGAGTTGCAAACTCCTATCGCAATTACTATCAATAAATTAGAATTGATTATGGAAGATGAAACGCTTTCCCAAGCACAGCTTCTGCAACTCTCTGAAGCAAAGGCCTCACTCACCCGTATGGCTGCGCTCAATAAGTCCTTACTTACTTTAGCTCGTATAGAAAACCGACAATATGAAGAGGTTTCTCCTATCTGTTTTGCTTCTTTACTTCGTACCCTCACCGAAGAATACCAAGACCTGATAGCTTTTAAGGAAATTACCCTTTCTATAACGGAAAAATCACCTTTCTCGGTGGAGATGAATAAGGACTTAGCAGTTATTCTCCTCTCTAACCTCCTTAGAAATGCTATAAAATATACGTATCCCAAAGGGAAAATACAAATAGAGATAGACAAACACGTATTTTCTATCGCTAACGAGGGGAAACCAACTCCTTTGGACTCTGATAAGATATTCAAACGCTTTCATAAGGGCGAACAAGACAGTACTTCCACAGGATTAGGCTTAGCAATTGTAAAGTCTATAGTGGATTTATACCAGCATATCCGCTTGCAGTATGTATATAAGGAAGAAAAACACACTTTTTTAATTTTTAATTGTCAATGATTAGTCATTAGTCATTAGTCACTATCTATGGTTGTCGTTATACTCAATTGGAACGGAAAACACTTATTGGAACAGTTTCTCCCCTCGTTGGTAGCTTACTCCACTGAGGCTGAACTTTATGTAATTGACAATGCTTCTACCGATGGGAGTATTGCTTTCCTCTGTGCCCACTATCCTCAAATAAAAATAGTACAAAACCCTGAAAACTATGGCTATGCCAAGGGTTATAATGAAGGGCTAAAGCATATCCCTACCGATGTATATTGCCTACTTAATTCCGATGTGGAGGTAACTCCACATTGGCTTAAAGCTCCTATGGAAATTTTTGCTCAGCAACCCAAGGTGGCTATATTACAGCCTAAAATAAAATCCTATAAGCAGAAAAACTATTTTGAATATGCAGGAGCAGCAGGAGGCTATATAGATAAATATGGTTTCCCTTATTGTAGAGGACGTATCTTTGATAGTATAGAGGAGGACAAGGGGCAATATGAACAGCAAACGCCTATTTTTTGGGCTTCAGGAGCATGTTTCTTTATACGAAAAGCTGTTTTTGACGAGCTTAAAGGTTTTGATGAGGACTTTTTTGCCCATCAGGAGGAGATAGATCTCTGTTGGAGAGCAAAGAATAAGGGTTATGAGGTCTATTATACACCTCAATCACAGATATACCACTTAGGCGGGGCAACTCTTACTGAAGGAAGTCCGCAAAAAGTGTATCTAAACTTTCGCAATAGTCTTTTTATGCTACTCAAGAACTTGCCTAAGCCCTATTGGCCGCTGACCATTTTCTTTAGAATGGTCTTAGATGGGGTAGCAGGGGTACGCTTTTTCTTTCAAGGAAAGTTCAAGAGTACTTGGGCTATCATCAGGGCACATTTTTCTTTTTATAGGTATTTTTTCCATTTCTATCACAAACGACAAAACCCTACTTTGCAGCAGTATTATACCATAAGGTCTATTGTATGGGAGCACTTTATAAAGTTTTGAGTTTTAAATTTTGAGTTTAGAGTTTCATTCTGTAACTCAAAACTATTTTCTGTGGTCAATAAACTTCACTGGTTTGCGGCTCCCCTTGGGATAGAGTTGTTGTTCTATGATTTCCACTGGGTGGAACTCTATTTTGGGAACAACACGCATTTTAGCACGGAAATGGTTGGTAATCTCTTCACGAAGTGCCTCGGAAGGGGAGGTGGTTCCTATTTTGATAAGAATCTCATCGGTGAGGATTTCATTATTGCTGATCTCTATGATGTAGTTCTCCACTTGGGCAAATTGGCTAAGTAAGTCCATAAGCACAGGCGGATATAGGGTGGTTCCCTTGTACTTTATCATCTGTTGTTTTCTTCCTACCACAGGGCTAACCCTTAGTGTATTTCTCCCACACGAACAAGGTGCTTGGTGTAGGGTAACCATATCTCCTGTACGGAAACGCAATAGAGGCATACCCTCTATACCAAGGGTGGTAATGGTCAGTTCTCCCAAGCTACCCATGGGAAGAGGCTTTCCCTCATCGTCTAATACCTCAGTGATAATGAGCTCTGGGTGATGATGCCCCCCTTGCTGGTGTTCACACTCGGTAAAGGTGGTACTCATCTCGGTAGAGGCATAAGTAGAGTAGAGTTTTAGTTCAGGCCATTTTTCCATGATTTTCTGAGTGAGTAGGTTAGCAGAAAAATCTTGTCTGCGGAGGGTTTCTCCTATACATATTACGCCTTTGACTGAGGAATTGCGATAGTCTATATCAGTTTTTTCGGCATATTCTATGAGCTTAAGTAGAAAAGAAGGCACTGCAATGAGCCATTTAGGCTGATAGGAATCTATAGAATCCCATTGGAGTTCAGGGATTCCTGCACCTATACGCACGATACTGGCTCCAAGCTTTCTAATACCCAAGAAATAAGCCAATCCTGCCATAAACCTACGGTCAATAGTGGTCATCAGTTGTACTATATCTCCCTTTTGAATACCAGCACAACTCAGTGAAATAGCCTCATTGTAGGCCAAGCGGTCTAAGTCCTTGTCAGTAAGCCCAAAAGTAACAGGCTTTCCTAAAGTCCCGGAGGTAGAAGCATAATCCACTATGGCTGTTTTGGGTACGCAGAGGAAATCATCATTATAACGTTGGAGGTCATCTTTGGAAGTGGTGGGGAGCTTCTGGAGGTCGCCCAAAGTCTGTATCTCCTCAATATCAATGTGATACTCCTTGAATATACGTTGGTAATAAGGAGAATGAGCGTGGAGGTATTGCAGAAGCACTCGGAGTCTCTCCTCTTGGAATAGTCGAATTGTTGTGGGGTCTTGCTGTTCTATTTCAGGGATCATAGCAGGCCTTAGTTGAGTGAAAGATTGATATTTTCTATATAGTCAAGTACCTCCTCTTTACCCAATTTGCTCTCGGAGGAAGTAATAAAGTAGGGTGGCATTTCCTCCCAGCTCTCCAAGAGGATTTTTTGGTAGGTGAGTACATGTTGGTCAATGACTTTGGGAGCAAGTTTGTCCGCCTTGGTAAAGATGATAGCAAAGGGAATAGCATTTTCCCCCAGCCATTGCATAAACTCCAAGTCTATTTTCTGTGGTTCATGCCGTATATCCACTAATACAAAAGCACAGACCAATTCCTTGCGCTTCTTGAAATAGTCAGTAATAAACTGCTGGAAAGTTTTCTTAGACTGTTTGGACACCTGTGCATAGCCATACCCAGGCAAATCTACTAAATACCAGTTCTTATTGATAAGAAAGTGATTGATTAGCTGTGTTTTCCCTGGTTTGGAAGAGGTCTTAGCAAGTCCTTTGTGGTTGGTTAGCATATTGATAAGGGAGGATTTCCCCACATTGGAGCGCCCAATAAAGGCATACTCAGGTAGCTTATGCGTAGGGCATTTGGCCACTTGAGTATTGCTCACCACAAAGGAGGCTTGTTTGATCTCCATGTTTTATAACTTATTAGTCGTTAGCCAGTTGTTCAGCAGTTCATTGAAAGTGTCGGGGTGTTCCATCATAGGAGCATGGCCACACTTATCTATCCAATAGAGAGATGCATTGGGCAGTAGCTCGCTGAACTCCTCCGCTACTTTTGGGGGTGTTACAGGGTCATTCTTTCCCCATATAAGGCAAGTAGGAGTTTTCATATTGGGCAAGTCCTTAGCCATATTATGGCGAATAGCACTCTTGGCAATGGAGAGTGTTTTGATGACCTTAGTACGGTCATTGACAATGGCAAAGACCTCATCTACGAGCTCTTTGGTAGCTGTTTTAGGGTCATAGAATACGTCCTCACACTTTTTTTTGATGAACTCATAGCTTCCACGCTTTGGATAGCTATCGCCCATAGCACTCTCATAAAGGCCAGAACTTCCTGTAAGGATAAGTCCCTTTACTTTTTTAGGATGTAGCTTGGTATAAAGCAGTGCAATATGCCCCCCTAAGGAATTACCTAAAAGGATAACCTGTTCTAACTCCTTATAAGTGATAAAGCGCGTAAGCCAATTGGTTAAACTCTTTACCGTACTAGAGAGCAACGGCAAGTCATAAATGGGTAGTTCTGGGGCTATTACCTTATATTTTTTTGAAAAAAACTCAATAGTACTATCAAAGTTACTAAGCCCTCCCATAAGCCCATGTAAGAGGATAATAGGAGTACCTTCGCCT
>CAJZFM010000003.1 GCA_915070235.1 uncultured Capnocytophaga sp.
CCCCGAAATTTTAAGAAAGAAGCGGAGAGACTGGGACTCGAACCCAGGCGACAGTTACCCGCCGACAGATTAGCAATCTGCTCCGTTACCACTCCGGCACCTCTCCTAAACCATAACTATAAATTCACTATTGCAAATAATAGCTCTTATTTGCGGGTGCAAAGATATAACTTTTTTTCATATATACCAAACAATTTCTCGTTTTTTTCTTGATAAAATTTTGATAATAACTAAGCGCTTGATTTTCACTAAAAAGGAAGCTGTTCCTTGGCAAAGAAACAGCTTCAAACAAATAGTATGACACTCTTTAAAAGTTATAAGGCTATACGGTTGTGGGCTCTTGCTGCGCGGCAGCCTCTTCCTCCTTCTTTTCGCGAAGGCGAAGTTCCTTGAGCTTGTCTTCCCATAAGGCTAAGGATTCTCGTTGCTCATGGATACTCTTGAGGGCTTCACGCATAAGAGGGTGTTTCTCATCTACATTGGTAAAGAACTGTAGGTTGTTTTCCAATTGGAGAATTTCCTTGCGGATATCATCAATCTTTTTGCGAACGAAGATCTCCTCTCTGGCCAAGGCATTATCATCGCTGGGCATGTGTTCTAACTTGTTATTGTACTTGATAAGCTCTATTTGCTTCTTATCAAAATTCAATTTTTTGTAGATAGCACTCATTATTTTGTTAAAGCGAGTATCGAGCACACGCAACCTCTCAGGGAGCTTACCAAGGGCATTCCATTTTTCTTGGAAGCCTTCGAGTACTTTGATATCTTCCTCTTGGTTACCTGTCAAGACGAAAGCCTTGAGCTGGTCAAGAAGTGCCTTTTTCTGTTCTATTTCGGCATTCTCCTGCTTGTGCTGGTGGCGTCTTTCCTTATGGAGACGGTCAAAATAATGGTTACAAGCCTCACGGAACTCTTCCCACATAGCATTGGAGAGCTTACGAGGGATTGCCCCGATTTGCTTCCAATCCTCTTGTATCTTTTGGATCAGAGGAGTCACCACTTCCCAGTCGGTACTGTCCTTATGAGCGTTGGCAATGGCAATGAGTTCTTGTCGCTTAGCGATATTTTCGTTCTGTGTCTTTTTGTTTTCCTTATAGAAATGGTTCTTTTGCTTACTGAAAGCACGGATAGCCTCAATGAAGCGTTGCCATATAGGTTCGGAATCCTCCTGAGGTACACGGCCTATTTTTTGGAACTCTTCGCGTAGCTCATTGACCTTAGCGATGGCCTTTTGGTACTCACTATGAGAGGAGGCTTGTTGCTTGGTAATCTCCTCTATTTGGCTGATGATACCCAATTTCTTGTGTTTGTTATCCACAAACGATGCCTCCAAGCGCTTCAAGAAAGCTTGTCGCTTGTCGTGGATTTCCTTGGTAATAGCGCTGAATTGCTCCCATAGCTTTTCGCGGTATTCCTTCTCCACAGGGCCTGTGTCCTCTTTCCAAATCTTGTGTAGAAGCTGGAGTTCGCGGAAAGCCTTCTGTACGTCGGGTTCCGCCAATAGTGCTTGGGCTTTTTCTATGAGCTTGTTCTTTTTTTCCAAGTTTTGCTTGAAATCATTTTCTTGGTAATTGCGTGTAAGGCTCAAGTAGTCAAAGAAATTGTCCGTATGGTGATTGAAGTTGTTCCAGATGTCGTTATAATACTCTCTTGGGACAGCACCGATCTCATACCATTTCCTTTTTAGGTCAAGGAATTTGCGCAAAAGGGTATTGGTATCCCATGCCACATCGTCCTTACCTAAGGAAATAAGGTTCTTTATCTCATTGATAATCTCCTGTTTGCGTTCCAGATTGCTCTTAAGTTCCTCTTCCAATTGCTTTTGGTGTTGCCCTTTGAGCTGTTTGTACTGTTGGTAAGTCTTATAGAAAGTATCGCGAATGGGCAGGGAGAAGGAAAAGTCCTTATCCTCAGCACCTTCTTGGCTTAAGAATTGGGCACGCTTGTCCTCTATGAGCTGGGCATAGCGGTCGTCAAAGGCCTTTTTGATAGCCTCTACATGGGGCTTGATAGCGGTAATTTTCTCGTGATCAATAAGTTTTTTTAATTCATGTTGGAGCGCTTCCAAGTCCAAATTATCATAGTTAAGCAAGGGGATTTGCTTTCTTTTTTCTTCCGTATCTTCGGCACTACGAGCATTCTCCTGTTGTATCTCCGTTAAGAAATCAGCAGAAGTATTTCCAAGCGTTGCTTCTTGCACTTGCTCAGCAGGTGCTTGAGCAGAGACATCTTGGGATGATTTTTTTTCGTTTTCTAACATAGAATGAAATACTATTGTGATTAATTTTTCTCCAAAGTTACAATTTTTTTGTCAAATTGCCAAAAAAAAATGCAATAAAGTGCGAAATAAAAAGGAAGCTCTTTTGTAATACATTGATAGTAAATAAGATATATACTAAAAAAGAATCCTATTTTTTTGCACCAAAAGCATCGGCAACGCTACAAGTGGCCACTACAGCGGCCGTTTCGGTACGTAGCCGATGGGGAGATAAGACTATAGGAGTGAAGCCCATGGAGAGGGCTTTTTCAATCTCTTTGGAGGAGAAATCACCCTCTGGGCCTATTAGTATAGTAATGTTTCTCACAGAGCTGGGCAGTGTGCTAAGCTGCTCGAAGAGGGCGAGGCGGTTACCTTCCTGACAATGAGCGATGTATTTGGCCTCGTTGGGCGCCTTATTGAGCCATTCGAGTAGGGTAATGGGAGGGTTGATTTTGGGTAGGTAGTACTGTAAGGATTGCTTCATGGCTGAAAGGAGGATTTTTTCAAGTCGTTCTGTTTTGATGACCTTCCGCTCGGAATGCTCACAGATAATAGGGGTGAGCTCCTGTAGGCCTATTTCCATGGCTTTCTCTACGAACCATTCGTAGCGTTCGTTCATCTTGGTGGGTGCCACTACCATATGTAAGTGGTAGGGGGGAGCAGGGGTTGGCTCGCATGAGCACAGGCGGACAAGGCACTTCTTGTCGCTTACCTCAAGTATTTGTCCTTGGTATAGGTGTCCTTTGCCGTCGGTGATGTGGAGTGTGTCACCTGCTTTTTTGCGTAACACCTTGTATATATGGGTCCTTTCTTCCTTGTCAAAGAGGAGGGTCTCACTCTCAGGACTAAGGGAAGGGTGATAGAATAGCTGCATGATTTTTTGAGCACAAAAGTAAGGATAATTTGCCAATTAGCCAATATCTCAAGAGGTTAATTAGTGAATTGATTTTTGCTAATTTGCTGAGAAATAATTTTGATTATAAAAATATTTTTTATACATTTGCTCCGCGAAAAGGAACCTTCCATTTACGTCAAATTTCTATGGTAAAATCATGGATAAAACCGTTTTACAATATAATAAGGTAATAGCCCATTGTCAGGCTATATTTGCAGATAAGATGAAGGATTATGGGAGTGCATGGCGCACGCTTCGCTTGCCATCACTTACCGATCAGTTGTTTATAAAAGTACAACGCATTCGCACCCTTCAGGAGAAACAGGTAAGAAAGGTGGAAGAGGACGAGGCTACGGAGTTTGTCGCCGTGGTAAATTATTCCATTATGGCACTGATACAACTGAAGTTATCGGTGGCCAATGAGCCTGATTTGTCCTTAGAGCAAGCTCTTACTCTTTATGAGGAAATGGTGGCGGAGACCCAAGGGCTTATGCTGCGCAAGAACCATGATTATGGGGAGGCATGGCGTAGTATGCGCCTGAGCTCACTGGCCGATCTTATTCTTCAGAAAATACTTAGAATCAAACAAATAGAAGATAACAAAGGAAAAACTCTCATCAGTGAAGGTGTAAAGGCTAATTATCAGGATATGATCAATTATGCCGTTTTCGCCTTGATTCTTTTGGAGGAACATAATGAGAAAAACAATGAAAAAAATTAGTATTTCCATTGTACGCCTTATTGTAGGTGTCGTTTTTATCATAAGTGGATTCGTAAAATTGGTGGATCCTATAGGTTTTTCTTTCAAATTGGAGGAATATTTTGAGCCACCGGTGCTCAATATGCCATTTTTTATTCCCTATGCCTATCCTATAGCCATATTTGTAGTGGCTTTTGAGCTTATTTTGGGGGTATTACTACTTTTAGGGTTCTTAAGGAAGTTTACCCTGCTTTCTCTGTTGGGACTTACCATCTTCTTTGGGTTTCTTACCTTTTACTCTGCCTATTTCAATAAGGTAACGGACTGTGGTTGTTTTGGAGATGCACTGAAATTTACCCCATGGGGTTCCTTTACCAAGGATATGGTATTGCTGTTTTTAGCCTTAATTCTCTGGTGGGGAAGAGATTATATCAAGCCCTTGTGGAGTAATAAGGTCTCCGCTGCCCTGCTTAGTCTTACGGTATTGGGCTGTATAGGCTTAGTCTGCTATACTCATAAGCACTTACCTATTATAGATTTCCGCCCTTACAAGATAGGGGTTAATATCCAAAAGAATATGGAAATTCCCGAAGATGCCCCCAAGGCGGTGTATGATTATCATTGGAAATTTAAGGTAGGGGATAGGGAAGAGATCATCACCACTCAGGGTGCTTACCCAGAGGTAGAGGGAGGGCAATACCTCTCGGTAGAGACGGAGTTGGTTTCTAAGGGTTATGAGCCACCTATACACGACTTTGTAATCCAAAACCAAGGCGAGGACGTAACAGCTCAGCTCCTCTTGGAACCTAAGTTGCTATTGGTTACCTCCTATGACCTAAAGCGAGCTGACTTAGCAGGCTTTACAGCCATTAAGCGATTGACTGATAAGGCACTCAAGGCAGGTTATAAGGTGGTGGGTCTTACCCCCTCTCCAGAGCAAGCCAAGCGCCTTTTGAGTAGCTATGGACTTAATTTTGACTTCTATGCAATGGATATTACCCCACTGAAGACCATGGTAAGAGCCAATCCTGCCGTGATCCGATTGGAAGCGGGAACAATCAAGCAGAAAGTAAGCTATAACGATACCGATAAAATAGAATTGTAATGGAACAACCACAAGAGGAGATGTCTTTCCTTGCACACTTGGAGGTACTGCGATGGCATATCATCAGGGCAATCATGGTGGTTGTAGGGGTAGCGCTATTGGCTTTTTTCTTCAAGAGTTATATATTCAAGTATATCATTCTCCCTCATACCGAGGGGGACTTTCCTACCTATAAGTTTTTTTGTGAGATAGGGCGCTTTTTGGGTTCAGAAACAGACTTTTGTAGCCAAAAATTGCCATTGGTCATACAGAACCGAACCATGACAGGGCAGTTCTCGGCTACCCTATGGATTTCCTTTTGGACAGGGATAGTGATTGGTTTCCCTTACCTGATGTATGAGATGTGGCGCTTTATCTCCCCTGGCCTCTACCAGCAGGAGCGAAAGATGGCTAAGGGCTTTATAGGGATTACCTCCACACTATTCTTTATAGGGGTACTCTTTGGTTACTATATTATAGCCCCGCTTTCTATTCACTTTTTTGCCACTTACTCAGTGGTAGGGGGAGAGCAAATGATTAAAAATGAGATAGATATAGGTTCTTATATAGATATGTTGCGCTCCTCGGTCGTCTCTTGTGGGCTGATCTTTGAACTGCCTGTAGTGATTTACTTTTTGGCCAAGCTGGGGATTGTAACACCTGATTTTATGCGTAAGTATCGCAAGCATGCCATTATAGTAACGCTAATTTTGGCAGCCATTATCACCCCGCCCGATGTGGCCAGTCAGGTGATTGTCTCTATCCCTATACTGCTGTTGTATGAAGTGAGTATCTTTGTAGCCAGATATGTACAGCGCAAGCAAGAAAAGAATTAAATTAAATTGATATACCAAGAATGAATTTTACTCCTGATTTGAGCCAACTACCTCATTGGCTGACATTGAAAAAAATCTGCAAAGGGCAAGCGGTGCTGGATTTGCTCATCTGTGGGCAAGAGTTTGAGACGTATCACCGCTATATGCCTATCCGCCAAGAGGAATACGAGGGGAATGAGGCACGTATAGGCTTTGATTTTGAAGAAGAAGACGGCCCATCACTCCATTTGTTTTTCACAGAAAAAGGGTGTATCATAGTCCCTAGTGTTTGTGAGAACTTTTCGTCAGTTGAGGGTACTTTTGAAAAACAAATTCCTAAGGAATTTCAGGCTTTTTACAGAAAGAATTACCATGAACAGGATATTCCTTTTGTCATCTGTGCGCAGGAGGATAAGCCATGGCAGCTGATCACCCAGTTTGAGATAGAGGAAGAGATCTTCACCCTCAAGCACTTATGCACCGACCCTGAATTCTATAAGGATTGGGCGACTATTTTCTTTGGAGAAGAGACCGAATACCTCAATGATGATGCCTCCACCGAGACTATAGAGGCGCTCTATCAGGGGAAGGTACTTTCTGAGGCTATGGTATATACGATTGTAAGGAGTGTTCAGGACTGGCTATTCTTGGAAGAGGAACTGAATCGTATTCCTTATCGGTTTGATTTCTAATGAATCAAATAAATCAATGAGTCAATTTGCTAATGAGTTGGATAGGATAAATAGAAACAATGCAAATAAAAGAATTACTAAAAAATAACAAAATAAGCTTACGTACATACAATATTTGTATGGAACAGCAGTGGTATTCGTCGGAGGATATTCGTAACTATTACAACGAATATAAGCACTTTGATGGAATAAAAAACTGTGGCAAACGTTCTATGGAGGAGCTTATGCGTATTTCTTCCTCGAATTTTTTTGATAGATTACAACAGGAGGATATGATTCACAAGCAACTCTTGTCCTCCTTCCAGACTCTTACACCACTACAAAAGGAGATTATTGATAGTTATATCCAGATGATTACCACCAGCCTACCACCAAGGCTGAAAAATACGCTGGATATGTACTTCACCCAAGGGATGTCATTGCAGGCTTTCTATGATTTCTATACTCAATCACAGGAAAAAGCCATCAAAATAAGGGGTATAGGGAGAAGAAATACCTTAGACCTGAATATTTATTTTGATAAGATAAAATACTTTATCATAGAGATTAGCAAGGTGAAAGACCCTGATAAGATTATGGTATTCAAGGAGATGTGTGCCAATCAAAATATCTATCCTATAGAGAATATCCCCACGGAGGTTACCCGATTGGGTTTCTTCAAGGTGGTGGATTATTTGCTGACCACTCCTGCCCTGTTTGATGAGAGTAAGATCAAGCTTTTCTCCAAGGCCTTTAGGTTCTATCAGCATACTACGGGCTTAAAACTCAGGGAGATAGGCAAGCAGATGCAAATTACCCATGAGCGCGTACGCCAGATTCGCAACCAAGTGATTTGTGATCTGTTCAAGAAGCTACCCGTGATTCGCGCCTTTAATGATGACTTACTTACTCAGGGAAAAATAGAGGTATCAGGCGATGTGGTTACCCTCACCCCTGAACAGGTGGTATGGCTTAACCAAAAGAGCCAAACCCAGTTCACAGAGAACTTTATTTATTTTATTCTCTGTATCTATTTGGAAAAATTTGAGATTGTAGGCAACCTTTCCGATGTGCTCTATCCGCATTTCTCTAAGAAGAAAAACAGACATAATTGGAAACGTATCTATTTAGTATCCAAAATTATATATCCGCATTTTGATTGGGACGGCTTTGTAGCCAACATCTCTACCTTACTGGAGGCCAAGACGGTAAAAGCGTACGAACTCTCACTCAAGGATAAAGTTTCGGCCTATCTGCTGGACAGCACTGTCTCATGGGAGCGTGTAGCCATGGTGGTGGCGCTGATACTCAAGGACGAGTTTGGACTAAAGGTGGAGGGAGACCATATCATCATTCCTCGCAACACCTACAAGCAGATCAACGAATATGCCTATGAGGCTTTGGAGGCCTTGGGCACCCCCTCCTATGTGGAGGAAATCGCCGAGAAGGTCAAGGAACTCTACCCTCAGACCAACTTTACCCATGCGGGGATTCGCTCCTCCCTCAAGCGAGAATATGGGTTTGTTCCCATAGGGAGAAGCAGCAATTTTGGTCTGAAGAAGTGGGAGGCTACGGTGGAGAACTTCAAGGGGGGAACTATCCGAGATATAGTTAAGGAGTACCTACAGCAACAGCAGCGCCCACAGACTCTCCAGCAAGTGACCACCTATCTGTTACAATATCGCCCTCATACTAACTCCAAGAGTGTACTGACGAATCTCAAGGCGGAGGCCTCCGATACTTTTGAGTTTTTCCAGAACTCACTCATAGGCCTCAAAGGAGCCAATTACCCTGAAGAATACGGCTTGGTGGTGGAGCAACCCGTTAAGAAACGTACTTGGGAGGAGAATTATCAGGCCATGAGCGAGTTTGTTCGCACTTATAACCGTCTTCCCTTATCCTCGGATAAGATTCCTCAGGCTATAGTACTCTATCGCTGGATGAGTGTACAGCGAAACCTCATCAAGAATGGACGTGTATCGGGGGAAAAACAAGCACTGTTCCATGCACTTATAAACCAAAATCATGAAAACATTACGAGCTGAAAATATAGTAAAAGAGTACAAAGGGCGCAAGGTCGTTAAGGGTATCTCCTTGGAAGTGAAGCAAGGAGAGATCATAGGCCTCTTAGGGCCTAATGGGGCAGGTAAGACCACGTCCTTCTATATGATTGTAGGCTTTATTAAGCCCAATGCAGGACATATCTACCTCAATGACAAGGAGATCACCCGATACCCAATGTATAAGCGTGCCCAGAATGGCATAGGCTACTTGGCACAGGAACCCAGTGTGTTCAGAAAGATGAGCATAGAGGACAATATCCTCTCGGTATTGCAACTGACCAAGCTTACCAAGAAAGAACAGCTCCACAAAATGGAGTCCCTGATAGATGAGTTCAACTTAGGTCATATCCGTAAGAACAGAGGTGACCTGCTCTCAGGGGGCGAACGTAGGCGTACCGAGATAGCTCGTGCGCTGGCCACCAGTCCTGACTTTATCCTTTTGGACGAACCCTTTGCAGGGGTAGACCCTATTGCGGTGGAGGACATACAGAACATCGTCTTTCAGCTGAAAAACAAGAACATAGGAATCCTAATCACCGACCACCGTGTGGAGGTGACCCTACCGGCTACCGACCGCACTTACCTGATGTATGAGGGAGGTATCCTCAAGGCAGGTTTGCCCGAAGAACTTGCCTATGACCCAATGGTCAGAGAGGTGTATCTGGGAAATAACTTTGAACTAAAGAAAAGAAACTAAGAAATAAATACGTAAAAACAATCATAATGTCAGCTATTGAACAACTAACCGACCTTACCACTCAGGTGCGTAGGGACATTTTGCGAATGGTACATGCAGTAAATTCAGGCCACCCAGGGGGCTCACTGGGTTGTGCAGAGTTTCTGGTATGCCTATATAACGAGGTGATGGATATCAAGTTACCTTTTGCTATGGACGGACGAGATGAAGACCTATTTTTCCTCTCCAACGGCCATATATCCCCTGTATTCTATAGTGTGCTGGCACGCAGAGGGTTCTTCCCAGTGAGTGAGTTAGCTACCTTCCGTAAGATTAGCTCCCGCTTACAAGGGCATCCCACTCCATGCGAAGGCTTGGAGGGGATACGTATAGCTTCAGGTTCCTTAGGACAAGGCCTTTCGGTGGCCATAGGAGCGGCATTGGCCAAGAAGCTCAACGGAGATCGACACCTTGTCTATACTCTACATGGCGACGGAGAGCTACAAGAAGGACAGATATGGGAAGCGGCTATGTATGCCGCAGGTAAGGGTGTAGATAACCTTATAGCCACTGTAGATTACAACAAAAAACAGATAGATGGCCCCACCGATGAGGTACTCCCGTTAGGCGACCTCAAGGCTAAGTTTGAAGCCTTTGGTTGGCAAGTGCTCACCATAGAGAGAGGCAATGACATCGCTGCTATCTTGGACAGACTTAAAGCTGCCAAAGCCCTTACAGGTAAGGGCAAACCCGTATGTGTGCTCTTATGTACGGAGATGGGACATGGGGTAGATTTCATGATGGGCACCCACGCTTGGCATGGCAAGGCACCCAACGACGAACAGTTGGCCAAAGCCTTAGCACAAAATCCAGAGACTTTGGGTGACTACTAATAAAAAAGGCGAGCCGTACAGCTCGCCTTACTTATCAAACTCTTACACGCCATCCGAAAGGATCTTCAGACCTATTGTATTGTATATTAAGCAAATATTCCTTGATACGTGCGGCAAAGCTATCCTTAAGCTCAGGTAGGCGATATTCCTTACCCTCATAGCCAAAGGCAGCCACAGGACTTACTACAGCAGCAGTACCACAGCCGAAAATCTCTTTTAGGGTACCTTTTTCTGATGCTTCTAATAGCTCACTAACGGTGATAGGGCGAGATTCGAAAGCAATTCCGAGCTTTTCGGCTACAGCCATCACACTTCGGCGGGTAACCCCATCTAAGATACGTTCGGTAGGGGGAGGGGAGATCAGGGTGTCACCTATACGTACCACAATATTCATAGTACCACATTCCTCTAAATTTTGGTGGGTGGCATCGTCTGTCCATATCACTTGTTGGTAGCCCTCTTCTTTGGCTAAGGCAGTAGGGTAGAATTGGCCAGCATAGTTACCAGCAGCTTTGGCAAAGCCCACGCCCCCATTGGCAGCACGGCTGTAGTGGTCGGCGATTTTCACTTTGACCTCCTGCCCCTTGTAATAGCTCTGTACGGGGGAGGTGATAATCATAAAGCGATATTGCTTGGAAGGAGACGCTTGTACCCCAGGGGAAGTAGCGATCATGAAAGGGCGTAGGTAGAGCGCATTGCCAAAGCCAGGTTGTACCCATAGGCGGTCTAAATTCACCAAAGTCTTCAAGGCCTCATCAAAGAGGTCTTCAGGGAACTCAGGCATGGCCATACGCTTGCAGGACTTATTGATTCGCGCATAGTTCTCCGTAGGGCGGAAAAGGAACACCTCGCCGCGGTCATCTTTGTAGGCCTTCATACCCTCGAAGACCGCTTGCCCATAGTGGAATACACTTAAGGAAGGCTCTACCGAGAAAGGCCCATAAGGCACGATACGAGGGTCTTGCCACTTGCCGTCCTTATAATCACAGATGAACATATGGTCGGAGAAAACTTGTCCGAAAGACAATTGGGAGAAATCAATATCCTGTAGCCTGCTTTGTGCTACCTTTTCAATAGAAATAGAGAATTTTGTAGTACTCATTATTTTCTTATTAAAATTATTATCTTCTTGAAATGCAAAGGTACGAATTAAATAATTAATGATTGGTGATTAATGATTAATTAACGCAAAGCCTAAAATAATGCCAATAATAGTGATTAATGATTAATGCCAATAATGATTAATGCCACTAACCACTAACCATTAATCTCTCTTCTTTCTGTTAAAATAAAAAATTTATCCCGATAAAAATAACAAATTATTGTGATTTAGTGTCGTTTTTTTTTACTATTTTTACAACCTAAATCATAAAAGCTTTTGCCATGCTATATGATAGTGATTTTCTTTTAGTTCCTTACAAGGGGATTATAGAGGAGAGACATCGTTTGTATCAAGAAAAAGCGCATATGCTGCAAGGAAATGCGCCACGCTTGGCGGACAATTGTAACTCTCATCTCTATTACGGGCTGCACCTCAGTCAGGGGCAGTGGCTCCTTAGGGAATGGGCACCCAATGCTACCGCTATATACTTGCTCTTTGACGGGAATAGTTGGCAGAGAAATTCGCGTTATGCCTTTAAGAGAATTGATGGGGAGAATTGGGAGCTATCCCTACCTGAAGAGGAGCTTTCGCATGGTACTCTATATAAGCTCTTGGTAGAATGGCCAGGGGGGAGTGGGGAGCGCTTGCCTTCACACACCACAAGGGCGGTACAAGATCCTTATACCAAGGTCTTCACCGCACAGGTATGGCAGCCTGCACCCTATCGGTGGCAACACCCACGCCCTGAAGCAGGAGCAGCGCCGCTGATCTACGAGGCACATATAGGCATGGCTACCGAACAGCAGAAGGTAAGTACCTTTGTGGAGTTTCGCCTTTTTGTACTACCACGTATCGCTCAGCTGGGTTACAATGTCTTACAACTGATGGCCATACAAGAGCACCCTTATTATGGGTCATTCGGTTATCAAGTGTCTAATTTCTTTGCAGTAAGTTCGCGCTTTGGCACCCCAGAGGAGCTTAAAGAGTTGATAGATACCGCGCATGGTATGGGCATACGAGTGATTTTGGATATAGTACATTCGCACTCGGTGAGCAATGAGGCCGAGGGACTTAGCCATTTTGACGGTACAGATTACCTTTATTTTCACAGTGGTGAGCGGGGACAACACCCTGCATGGAACTCTCGTTGCTTTGACTATGGCAAGGGACAGGTATTGAACTTCTTGCTCTCCAACTGTAAGTATTGGTTAGAGGAATACCAGTTTGATGGTTTCCGTTTTGATGGGGTGACCAGTATGATTTATTACGATCATGGATTGGGTAAGGCCTTTACCGAATATAGTTTTTATTATGACGGCAATGAGGACACCGATGCACTCACCTATTTGGCCTTGGCCAATCAGGTAGTACATGAAGTATATCCTGGGGCGCTTACTATAGCTGAGGAGATGAGTGGCCTACCAGGCTTGGCCTCTCCTATAAGCGAAGGAGGCTTAGGCTTTGATTATAAGATGAGTATGGGTATCCCTGATTATTGGATTAAGCTCTTGGAGGATGTCCCCGACCCTCAGTGGCATGTAGGGGATATCTATTACGAGCTAACCAACAAGCGTGCAGAGGAACGCACCATAAGCTATGCCGAGAGCCACGACCAGGCCTTGGTGGGAGATAAGACCATTTTCTTTCGTCTTACGGACAAGGAAATCTATACAGGTATGAGTGTCTTTGACCATAGCCTTATCATAGATCGCGCTATGGCCTTGCACAAGATGATACGCCTTTTGACCATAGCCACCGCAGGTGGTGGCTACCTGAACTTTATGGGTAACGAATGGGGACACCCCGAATGGATTGATTTCCCCCGCGAGGGTAATGGCTGGAGCTATGCCCATGCCCGCCGTATGTGGAGCCTCTTGGACGATAGCTCACTGAAGTTTAAGTACCTCAACGCTTTTGATAGTGCGATGATTCATTTTGTAAAGCAAGCGAATCTCTTGGCTTACGAGTCGCATGTCTTGGTCAGAGATATAGAACGACAGCTCTTGGCCTTTGAGCGTGGCGGCTATCTGTTCGTCTTTAGCTTTAACCCTGATAAGGCCTTTGTGGATTATCAGTTTGAGGTAGCCGCGGGCAAATACACATACGTACTTTGTACCGATAACCCTAACTTTGGTGGACAAGGGCTTATCAATGAGCAAACGGAACACTTCACTCAATATATAGGAGGTAAAAACTTGATTTCTCTCTATATTCCGCCTCGTATAGGAATTGTACTTAAAAGTGAATAGTGAAAAATGAAAACTTTGTGTCGTATTTTGATCCTATTGGGTGGGGTTATTGCTTGTAAGAATAGCGCTGCTAAGGCAGAGACTATGAAGGAGGTTTCCGAGCAAGTTCCCTTAGAGGTCTCGCAACATGATAGTATTGTTCCTTCCGATGAGGATAGGCCTCAGGGGGGTAAAGAAGAGGAAAAGTACTATTTGCATAAGGATAGCCTCAAAGGCGAATTATTTGATGTTCTTACTAACGATAAGCAAAGAAAGCGGCTGAAAGAGAATCAAATAGAGCTACTTACCAAGAAAAGTGTCCCTTATGAGCAGTCTTCAGGAGATTACAAGGAGTGTAGAGGTTGGTCTATCCCTGAAAAGACAATAAAGTATGTAATGAAGCATTCTCGATCGATGGATTTTCGTGAGTTGCATGATATGTTTGGTGTATTTCCTTGTGTGGTGGAGGGGGTGCTTATCTATAAGGGGGAACCCTATTTCTATAGCATGAATGCAGGTGGCTGGTGGGAACTTACCCAAGGGGAAAAATACCTGATGATGGGCTATTACGGAGATGATGCCATAAAGCGAGGCTTTATCAATGGGGTCTATGATTGGAGCAAGGTGGAGTGAATAATGAAAAACGAAAAGAGAATAGTGAATAACTATTTTATAACCTAACTTAAAATTCAAAACTCAAAACTAAAAATGATGTCTCTAAGTTTCAAGCAGCGTGATTTGGTAAATTTGGAATTTGCCTTACAGAGGGAGTTTCTCGGTACTAACCGAGAAGGAGGGTATCTCTCCACCACTCTCAATTTTTGTAATACGAGTCGTTATCACGGACTTCTCGTAATTCCTATAGATAATTTCTTAGGGCGTAATCACTTATTGCTTTCCTCCTTGGACGAGACTATTATCGTCAATGACAAGGAGTTCAACTTTAGTATCCATGAGTATCCCGATACCTTTTCTCCTAAGGGTCATAAGTATATTGTAGAATCCGAGTTGAATAAGTATTATTCCATTACCTATCAGGTAGCTGGGGTGAGTCTGAGGAAGGACATCATGATGCTCCATAAGCAGCCACAAGTACTTATTCGCTATACGCTGCTCTCAGGGCCTGAATCGGTACGCCTGAGACTGAAACCTTTCTTGGCTTTCCGTGATATTCACCAGCTATGCAAGGAAAATTCAGTGGCCGATACTCACTATAAGCGTGTGCCTCAAGGAGTGGCTATGAGACTCTATGAGGGCTTCCCTACCTTATATATGCAGCTGAGCGAGGAACAGACCTACAAGCATGATCCCCATTGGTACAAGGATATACAGTACAGCAAGGACAAAGCCCAAGGAGGGGATTATCAAGAGGACTTGCTCGTCCCTGGTGAGTTTGAGCTAAATCTTACCCTGAACAAGCCCTTGGTTTTTTCCGCTTCCACAACAGAGGAGAAATCCAGCGAATTAGTAGGGGATTTTGACAAGGCAGCTCAGGAGCGTGCTCCTCGCGATAGTTTTGGGCACTGCTTGCAATATGCTGCCAATCAGTTTGTGATTGAAAAGCTCAATGAGACGCGTATCAAGGCTGGCTATCCTTGGCATCTTTCCTATGGGCGCAATACTTTCATCTCCTTACCAGGGATTGCGATAGCCACGGGCCGTACTGAACTTTTTGATAAGGTGATCGCCTCCATGTTGGGCTACCAAAAGGGCGGACTTTTCCCTCGCCTTATCAGTAGCCATGCCGCCCCTGAGTTCAACTCTGACTGCTCGCTATGGTTCTTCTGGACTCTTCAGCAGTACGAACGCTGGGCAGCTGTCCCCAAAGAACTCTTGTGGAAGAAGTATGCAACGGCTCTCACTCAGGTCTTGGAAGCCTACCGCGATGGGCGTACCTTCCCGCAGGTAAGCATGCAGGAGAATAAGCTCATCTATAACCAGCACTACCACCGCCCACTCACTTGGATGAATGGCACCATAGCAGGTAAGCCTGTGGTAGAGCGCAATGGCTATGTGGTAGAGGTCAATGCCTTGTGGTACAATGCGGTATGCTATGCACTGGCCTTGGCCGAGGCGGCCAAAGACAAAGATTTCATAGTATCATGGAAGGGCTACCCAGCCGAGATTGCTGAGCACTTCCTTTCCACTTTCTGGAATGAACGCTTGGGCTACTTAGCCGATAGTGTGGATCAGAATAGGCAAGACCTTTCGGTACGTCCGAACCAGATTATCACTTGTGCTCTGGATTACAGCCCACTGAAGGAAACACAGAAGAAGCAGATCATTGATTTGGTAGAGGATAAGCTCCTAACAGAGCGAGGCTTGCGTACCTTAGCCCCTGATGACAAGCACTATCGTGGGCGCTGCGAAGGCTCTATGGGTGAGCAGGAAGAGGCTATCTATCAGGGAGGAACTCATACATGGCTTTTGAGTTTCTATATAGAAAGTTGCTTAAAGCTCTACGGAGCTGACTTTGTGCCCAAGGCAGAGGAACTCCTCTGTAAGGACAGCGAAGATATGAAAAACTACGGCATAGGTCTCCTCTCTGAGTTCTATGACGGTAACCCACCCTATTCAGGACATGGCTGTATCTCTCAGGCACGCAATGTGGCCGAGATCGTGCGGGCAGCCTATCTGATGAATAGTTATAAAAAAGCAAATTCACCCAAAAAATAATACCCTTATGAAAAAGTTGAAAGTACTTATGTTCGGCTGGGAGTTTCCCCCTCATATAAGTGGAGGCTTGGGAACCGCCTGCCTTGGGCTTACCAAGGGCTTAGCGAAGAATGACGTGGAAGTACTCTTTGTAATGCCTAAAGCCTCAGGAGATGAAGACCCCGAAGCGGCAAAAATCATCAATGCTAGTGAGGAAGAAATGCTCCAACCCTATACCCTTTCCGATGATTACTTAGAGCATATCCAGTTCATGGAAATAGGTTCTTCCTTGCGCCCTTACCTCTCCCCAGAGGTCTTTGCCTCTTACTGGCAAGAGGAACAGAACCGACAGAAATATACGACCCATAAAGGCCACAATACCTTTAATTTCTCAGGCAAATATGGAGATAACCTCTTGGAGGAAGTCTATCGCTATGCCTTGGTAGCAGGAACCGTGGCTAGCAAGTATGATTTTGATATCATACATGCACATGACTGGCTCACCTATCAGGCAGGGCTTATCGCCAAGCGTATCAGTGGCAAGCCCTTGGTAGTGCATGTACATGCAACTGAGTACGACCGTGGGGGCGAATACAACCGCAATACCATTGTCTATGATATAGAAAAGCATGGTATGGAAGGTGCCGACTATGTGATTACAGTAAGTGATTGGACTCGTAATATAGTCATAGAAAAATATGGTATCCCAGCCGATAAGGTCAGCACGGTGCACAATGCGGTAGACTTCTCTGACGATGATTTAGACCTCCCCCCTCGTGCCCTTAATCAAAAGATTGTGACTTTTTTAGGTCGTATCACCCTACAGAAAGGCCCTGAATACTTTATAGAAGCCGCTGCTAAGGTACATAAGAGGTGTCCTGATGTGCATTTTGTCATGGCTGGCAATGGCGACAAGATGACCCCTTCAGTAAAACGTGTAGCGCAACTGAAGCTCGGCGGACATTTCCACTTTACAGGCTTCTTGCGTGGGGACGATGTACAACGTATGTTCCGCTATAGTGATGTGTATGTGATGCCTTCCGTATCCGAGCCTTTCGGTATTTCCCCCTTGGAGGCAATGCGCTGTGGTGTGCCTACCATTATCTCCAAACAGTCAGGCGTATCGGAGGTGCTGGAGCATGCGATCAAGGTAGATTATTGGGACGTGAACGCCTTGGCCGATGCTATCTATGGACTGATAGCCTATCCAAAACTCTCCAATTCGCTCAAGAGAGAAGGTTTGGCCGAAGTCAATACCCTAAAGTGGGAGTTCGCTGCCAATAAGCTCAAAAATATTTACCAACAAGTGCTGTATTAATAGCTTATTTGTTTGGTAAAATAAGGAAAAAAACGTATATTTGTAGGTGTTACCTTCCTTAATTTAAATTAAAAACCATGAAAGCGATATGTTTCTATTTTGAAGTTCATCACCCCGAACAGCTTCGCCAATATCATTTCTTTGACATTGGCAAACAACATGATTATTTTGACTATTACCGCAACCGTACCGAGATAGAACAGTTGGCACGGGATTGCTACTTGCCAGCCAATGAGCTTCTCTTGGAGCTTATTGATCGCTACAAGGGCAGATTCAAGGTGGCTTTCTCCCTCTCAGGCAGTGCCATAGAGCTCTTAGAACTGCATGCCCCAGAGGTGATTCACAGCTTTCAGACCTTGGCCAAGACGGGGAGAGTGGAGTTCCTCTGTGAGCCTTATGCGCACTCCCTTTCTTCCCTTTCAAGCGATACTACCGAGTTCGAGCGGGACGTTAAGCGCCATATCCAGCGTATAGAAGAGCTTTTTGGACAGACGCCTGTAACCTTCCGCAATACCTCCCTGATCTATTCCGATAGCATAGGGGAGCGTATCGCTCGCTTGGGCTTCCGCAATATACTCACCGAGGGGGCAAAGCATATTCTGGGCTGGCGTAACCCTAACTTTGTACATCACCACCCCAGTGATACCAAGATAAAAATTTTGCTCAAGAATGCCAAGCTAAGTGATGATATTTCCTTGCGTTTTTCTTCAAAAGACTGGAATGAGTATCCACTTACTGCCGAAAAGTACGCCCATTGGCTCAAGGATAGCCTCCGTGATAGCGATGTGGTGAATCTCTTTATGCACTATCAGGCTTTTGGTAAGTACAACACGCCTGATTCTGGAATCTTTGATTTCTTGCGTTATCTGCCCCAATATGTGTTGGACGATTCCCAATATGCCTTCCTAACGCCTAAGGAGGTAGTGGCCACTTTTGTGCCTAAGGAAGCCATCTATGTACCTAATCCTATCTCATGGACAGACGAAGAGCGTGATATTACCTCATGGCTTGGTAACGAATTGCAGGAGAATGCCTTTGAAGAACTCTTTGGTCTAAGTGCCAAGGTAGAGGCCACCGGTGATGAAGCCTTATTGCGTACCTATAGCCGCTTGCAGTGTAGTAACCACTTTAACTATATGAGTACCAAGATTATCCCTGTAGAACAACGCCTCAAGAAAGTATCGCCTTATCCTTCCCCTTACGATGCTTATATCAATTATATGAATGTGCTAAGTGATTTTACACTGGAGGTGGATAAAGCACTTGGAAAGTGAAAAGAGAAAAGTGAAGAGTGAAAAGTTTTTCGTTTTTCACTCTTCACTTCTCACTTATTAGAATTGGAAGTAAATAAACGCTGGTGATTCGTTGGAGAAAGTCTGATAGCAGATAACAGCTGCCACTACTGCGATAAGGACTTTTACCCAGATAGGACTTTGATAATAGGCGTTCTCTATTCTATCCTTGAGGGATTGGGGGAGCCAGTGTACCACGTAGCCCAGCACCATAACCACAAAAGCATCACGGAAGTACCATAATACCTGCCCGCTACTGCCCCAGTCCATATTGTTCCATAATTGGCTGTAGAATTGGTTGATACGCTCCATATCCTCTCCACGGAAATAAAGACGTACAAAGACAATAAACATGAAAGTGGAAAAGACTTTCCAGAAATGAGCCAACCAATGAGTAGAATGCTCATAAGGACTTATCTTACGCCAAAGCTTATAGAAGACAATCCCCAAGCCATTGATCCCTCCCCATAGGATAAACTTCCATGAGGCGCCATGCCATAACCCTCCCAGTACCATGGTGAGCATCAGGTTGATATTGGTGGAGATATAGTGCTGAAAGCGCTCATTCCTCATGGCCAAGAGCGTACCTCCTAAGAGCAATACCCCTACAATAAGTGAAAAATAGGGATTACCAACCCCAATGAGGGCTACTGAGATTAGCAACAAGGAGATCGCCACCGACGCCCAAGAGCCTGTGCGATTTCCTCCCAAAGGAATGTACAGATAGTCCTTCAGCCAAGTGGAAAGGGAGATGTGCCAGCGTTTCCAGAAATCCCCTGTATTGATAGCCTTATACGGCGAATTGAAGTTGCGTGGTAGCTCAAAGCCCATAAGCAGCGCCAGCCCTATGGCTATATCGGTATAGCCAGCAAAGTCCCCATAGACTTGTAGGGAATAGCCCACCAGAGCCATAAGGTTGGTAAAACCCGAATACATGGTTGGCATCTCAAAGACCCTATCCAAGAACTCCGTTGCGATAAAGTTGGCAAAGAGCATCTTCTTAATCAGTCCCTTGAATATAAAGTAAGTAGCCTTGTTGAAATCGGCTTGGGTGATTTGAGTAGGGCGTAGAATCTGGGGGACAAACTCCTCTGCACGTACAATAGGCCCTGCCACGAGTTGAGGGAAAAAGGTTACATATAGCCCAAAATCCAAGATAGAATCCAGCGACTTGAGTTTGCGCCTATAGATATCCACCGTATAGCTGATCGTCTGGAAAGTATAGAAAGAAATTCCCACCGGCAGCACAATCTCATCTACCGAGAAATAACCCTTGTCATGGAAGCCATTGCCCCAGTAGGCCAAGTAGTTGAATACCTTATGATCGGTATGGAAAATAGTGTTGTAGGATTCGGTGAAGAAATAAGCATACTTGAAGTAGCTCAATACAAGTAAGTTCAGCGTAACACTCAGTGTTACAAAGAGTTTGCGCCTGCCCTCATCTTCGCTTCTGTCTATCTGGCGACCAAAGTAAAAGTCGGTTACAGTACTGAATAACAGTAGCATGACGAACAATCCGCTCGTCTTGTAATAGAAAAAGCAGCTAACTAAGAACAGAAAGAGGTTACGAGCAAAAAGCCGCTTATAAACAAAGGCAAAACCTGTATATACGATAAAGAAAAATACCCAAAAGCCCATTTGGGTAAAATCCATCGGGTATTTTTTGGAAAATTCAAAAAGATCGTATATCCAATCCATTCTTTATCAGCTAAATGTATTATAAACCTATGACGATCCCCACCTCAGGAGATAGGCCAGAGGAGAAAATACTTTTATCTTTGTCATACAACACATTGTAGGAGAGCCCCAATCGTAAGTATGAGCGACCTCCTAAGTATTGCATATAGCCGCCTCCTAAGTATAGGGCGGATTCTTCAGTTTTGTAATGCTCGCTGACCCCTTTTGTCTTCTGATCAATGAAATAGTGTTGGTATGAAGCCTTTACATAGAAATTGCGTGCTATATAGTAGTTCAGCGAAGGGCCTAAACTCAGAGAGTTGTATTGAACACTTGGGCCTTTTTGGTAGTAATAATTCACTGAAAAAGCCACTTCAAAATCCTCAGTAACCTTATAGCCTATACGAGGTGCCAAGGACACCCCCCATAGGTTATTCCCAAAGGAAGCCCCTATGTTGCCCCCTATGGTAAAGTTGTCAAAGAAATTGCTTTGCTTTTGGTTTTGGGGCAAAAGGATATTCTTGTCGTCCTGTGCATGGCAGGCGAGGCTTAGTATGATTGTGATTAAAGAGAATAGTTTTTTCATATGATGCTTACAGGGGAATAAGAGAGTTTCCTTTTACCTCGAAGAGCTTATCCGAGATCGGAATATTGCTCTCTACATAGGCTTGGGCGACTCTGTGGCGTATCCAGTTCATATCATTAGGGTTGGCACTACCTGTGATAAGCAGTACATTGTTGGCAGGAACCCCCACAGTGATAGTACCCTCCACAGGGATATTGTCCTTAGACCAAAGGTCGGAAACTACCAAGAAGCTGGCCTCAAACTTGCCATCGGCTATAATGGTGTAGCGACTGCCTTCTTCCTCTACACCGACCTCTATCTGGTTGATGAGGTTCTGTACAGCTAAAGATTTCAGAGCAAGCATATCCAAGTGCAAGCCCTTGAGATCGCTCATAGTAAGGCTTATCTTCTCGTCGCGCACCAAGTAGATTACGCCCAATTCACTATTGATATTTTCATAGAGCAAGTCAGGTATATCTACTTTGAGCTCTTCTATAAAGGCGGTGGTTCTCACCAGTGGGAAGATCTCCTCTTTCTTGATGACAATGCCTCCTACAATCATTTCCTCTACTGTTTCCTCCTCTACAGGGGTGCCTAAGATAGGAGCAGTAACGGGTCTAGCCACTTCTCCTGATTTAGCTACCTGAGGGGTAGGGGTCTCTATCACAGGTTTTTCTACATGGGTGAAAGACTCTACATCTGGGAAGTGTGGTACTTTTTCTTGTTTTTCTTCTGTTTTTGGAGCTTCGGCAGCGGGTGTTTCCACAGGTTGGGCAGGCCGCACAGGTGCTTCGGTAGGCTTGGGTGCCTCTTGTACAGGCGGAGCTTTAGGGGCTTCTTCCTTAGGCTTGGGCACCTCTTGTACAGGTGGAGCTTTAGGAGCTTCTTCCTTGGGCTTAGGCGGCTGAGCAGGAGGCGGTGTGGTAATAATCACAGGCTCTTCCTTCTTGGCCGTTTCCTTTGGTTTTTCAGGCTGTGGTTTGGGTTTCTCAGGCTGAGGATTAGGTTTCTGCTTAGGAATAGTCTCAAGTATGGAACTGGCATATTTCTCTATGATTTCACTTAGGTAGAAATCACTGCGGTGCATGTACTCGGCATAGGCATTGTCCAAAAAGCTGGTAATGAGTTGTCCAGGCTGGCTTTTGAGCATCCATTCTATCTCAAGACCTTTGGTTTTTCTCACTTGTACATTGGGATTCTTAGTTACTAAACGCTGTGCGAAAAGGCGAGTGAAGTCGGCCACATACTGTATGCTCATACCTATCTTATCCACTAATTCGCGCATCTCAAGGCTATAAGGGTCTTTGTGGCGTAGGATAATCTCGGTGATGATGGCCTTGTCATCAAACTTTTTAGCACAAGTGAAGTGGTACTCTACCTCATCATAGGTACGGAAAGTCTTACTGATATAGCGCTCATTAGCGACGGTCTCATCCAAAGCAGTGAAACCATCTCTCTCGTATTCTTTGAAGAAATCACCTTTGAGTCGTTCAAAGAACGCTTTATTAATTTCTCCTTTGACGGGTTCCTCGGAACTTATTACCGTAAGGTTCGCTCTATCATCAGTGGATTTAGCTAAAAAACGGTCAGTATTAGTTACTTCCCAATCGGTAGGAATGAGAATAGTAGAAATAGAATCTAACCAATATCTTTTGTAAGTTATTGATTTTAAGTCTGTTTCGTCAAATTTTTTCTTTTTAAATAAGTCTAATAATCCCATTTTTCTTTCTGTTTTTTCCAAAGGCAAATATATAAACTTCTTTTGTAATGATGAAATATTCGCAAAGAAAAATTATTTTTCAGAAAATTTTAATGTGAAAAATTTGTAATTACAAGATTATCAAGCAATTAGTTAAGTGTTTTTATCCTATTCAATGAGAGTTCAATATATTTCCAAAATCAATTGAAGTACAACTAAATAGACATCTCAATCTAAGATTTCATCTTTTGTATCTTTCGCCAATTCAACTATCAAGTGCAATTTTTTAACTTATACCTTTGTGCCTCACTATAGTTTAAAACTGAATGGGAAATAGATATAGAACCCTTTGTCAGAATCAAATAAATTGTAAGAAAGAACCCCGAAATATATAATATTTCGGGGTTCTTATTTGGTAAGATTACAAGTTCTAACCTCTGAAGTCTTATCTGCCTTGCTTTCTTATTACTTCTTCTTAGATATCAAATTTATCAAGAATAAGATAACAATAGCTCCGATAGCTCCAGTCAAGATAGAACCAATCAATCCTTCTCCAAGTGAGATGTGAAGCACATTTGCTAAAAGCCAATACCCAACGCCACTTCCGAGAATACCAACAATGATATTCCCAAGAAGGCCTAATCCACTACCCTTGTAGATAACTCCTCCTAACCATCCGGCGATGGCTCCAATAATAAGTGTTGCAATAATACTCATAAATCTTAATATTAAATTAGGGTACAAAGGTAATAATTATTTTTTAGATATTTACTTATATTTTTTTATCACGGGC
>CAJZFM010000004.1 GCA_915070235.1 uncultured Capnocytophaga sp.
TGTACAAAGATCCTAATGATCCTTTTGCTCTTCCTATCTCAGTACTTCCTGAAGGTGGGATCCGTAGAAAGACTGAAAACACTACCAATGCTAACAGCTTCCGTGCTACCCTTAGCTATAATGATTCTTTCAAAGACGGATTGCATACCTTGTCTCTGTATGGAGGCTTTGATATGGATAATGCCAAATATACCAGCGATGTCAATAGAAACTTTGGAATCCTCTATAACTTAGGTTACTATAGTTCTTATAACTATATGATATTCAAGAAGCGCCAAGAAGAAGATGACAATAAGTATTATACCATTAATAATACAGTAGGTAATTATCAGGCCCTCTTCGGTAATGCCTCTTATACTTTCAATGGTCGTTATACTTTTAATGGTACTTTGCGTTATGATGCCTCTAACCAATTTGGGGAATCTCGCTATATCCGCTGGATGCCTACTTGGAATACAGGCCTTACTTGGGACGTAACTCAAGAGAATTTCTTCAAGTACCTAAAACCACTTTCTCACCTAAATATCTATGGTTCTATTGGGATTACTGCCGTGGCACCATCGGTGAGCAATTCCCTCTCTCAGATCTATCCCAACCTGCCTTGGAAGAACTCCAAACAACAAGAGTTGGGGCTTAATATCTCTTATTCTGCCAACCACGACCTTACTTATGAGAAAAACCAAGAGCTTAACATAGGTACTCAGTTTGGCTTATTTGATGACCGTATCAACATCTCTGCCGAATGGTTCAATCGTCGCAGCTATGACCTTATTGGGGACATTGTAACCCAAGGGGTAGGTGGTACCATTGTTAAGAAAGGTAACATGGCCGAAATGCGTACCCGTGGTTTGGAAATAGGCTTGGAAACTACCAATATCAAGACCGAGGATTTCTCTTGGCGTACCTCCTTTATCTACTCTCGTGCTAAGAACGAAGTAACCAAGCTCCTTACCAGTCCTAATATTGCTGATATGGTGGGCTATAACTCCTCCGATGCTACATCGGCTGGTGGTTTTGCCAAAGAGGGTTATCCACTAAAATCTCTATTCTCTGTTCCCTTCAACGGACTTGCTAGCAACGGATTGCCTACTTTCCGTGATCAAAACGGGGATGTAACCATGAGTGGTATTCGTTTTGATAACCGAAATGTGGATTTCTTGAAATACTCAGGCACCCTTATTCCTACCGATCGTGGTAGCTTCAGCAATACGATCAACTACAAGGGGATTTCTTTCGGGGTGGTATTTACCTACTCTTACGGAAATGTGGTACGTCTAAGACATTTGAACAATGTATATAACGACTATGCCAATGCTCCTCGAGAACTCAACAACCGTTGGCTCATACCTGGCGATGAGAACAAAACCGATATTCCGCGCCTCTATACCACTTATATGTATGAAAAGACATACAGCTGGGATCAAATCAGACGTACTTATCTCACTTATGACTATTCCGATGTGCGTATAGCCAAGGGGGATAATATCCGCCTAAAAGAGATTTCTATAGGTTATACCTTTGACAAAGATTTCTTGAGGGATACACGTATCCGCCAGCTGAGTATGAAGCTCCAAGCTACCAACGTGGCTCTGCTCTATGCCGATAAGAAGCTCAACGGAGACGATCCTGACTACCTTGCCAATGGATATACTCCTATTTCGCCTAAGCGAATTATCTTTACTTTACGTGTAGGACTTTAATACTAAGACGATATGAAAAGATTATATTATATATTTTCAGCTGCCTTTTTAGCACTTACAAGCTGTAACAAACTATTGGACGAACTACCTGATAACCAAGTGCGTGTGGACTCTCCTGAAAAGGTAAAGAAACTCTTGGTCAATGCCTATCCTCAGGTAAGTGCCAGCATCTTGAACGAATTTTCTTCCGATAACATAGGTGATGGAGGAGATCTCGTGAAGTTTGACCCCCCATTGGCCGTAGAAATAGCCAACTGGGAACCCATCAACGAATACTCTGATTATGAGGGATTAAAGTACGTATGGCAATATCACTATGATGCTATTAACCATGCCAATACAGCCCTAGAGGCCATTGACAAATTGGGTAATACCGCTGAGCTACAACCTGCTCGTGGTGAGGCCTTGGTAGCTCGTGCTTACGGGCATTTTGAACTAGTGAACCTCTTTGGGAAGCCTTATAATCCTTCTACCAGCGCCTCTGACCCAGGTATTCCTTATATGCTCGCCCCTGAGACTGAACTGAACAAAAAGTACGAACGTACTTCAGTGGCTAAGATCTACCAGCAGATAGATGCCGACTTGCAAGAGGGATTGCCCCTTATCAATGATAGCTACTATGATATGCCTAAGTATCACTTCAACAAAAAGGCGGCTTATGCCTTTGCGGCACGCTTCTACCTCTATTACCAACAGTGGCAAAAAGCCTTAGATGCGGCCAATGAAGTGCTTACTACCAACGATAGAACCACTAAGAACTTGCTAAGAAACTGGCAAGACTTCCGTGATGTGAGCAAAGTAGGAAGTACCAAACAAGGAAACAGAGCGCTCTACTATACCCGTGATGATATACAGGCGAACCTCTTAGTATTGCCAGTGTATTCGAGCATTACTAACTATTTCTCTGAAGACTATTCGCGCCGTTACACCCACAATAGCCGTATTTCCAACCAGGAAACTTTGGCAGCTCCTAACCTATGGGATACACAAGGAAAGGCTATTATCAATGAGCGCTATTGGTTTATGCCTATTAAGACAGAAAGTAACGATGCCAATACTATTTTCTTTGACAAATGGCCTGCTTTCTCAGGTGATTATTCCAGAAGTATCATGATTCCTTTCACTACTGACGAAACTCTCTTGGTACGTGCCGAGGCGAAGATACACCTCAAGCAGTACGAAAGCGCTGTTAATGACTTGAACCTATGGACATCTAAGTTTATCCAAGTCAAAAGAGTAGCAGGTTATACCAACAAAAACCAAGTAACTCAGGACGAGATTGTGGCTTTCTACAATGGGATAAACTACTCCCAAGCTACCGACGAAGGAGCTACTCAGAAGAAGCACTTAAATCCTTCCTTCACTATAGAGGCTGATGGTGTGCAGGAACCCCTCTTGCACTATTTGCTTGAGTGCCGCCGTGTTCTTACCCTTGGTGATGGCTTGCGCTGGCAGGATATACGCCGCTATAATATAGAGGTAGTACGCTACAAGACCGACGAAAATAACCGTAACCAATTCTCTGTCAAAGCGGTACTTCCTCCTGATGACCCAAGGCGTACCCTTCAGCTACCTACTATGGTGCTACAAGCAGGAATGACCCCTAATCCAAGATAATAAAAATAGTATCTTATGAAAAAAATAATATATATGTTTTTGGCAGCAGCCTTCCTTATGGGCTGTTCCAATGATGATAAAATCAATACCTCCGAAAGTGCTACAACTGCCGACGATGGAGGTGTCAATGGAAAGGTGATTAACCCTCAGAATCCATTGGATAAGTATATAGAAAAGCACTTTTCTCAGCCTTATAGTATAAATATATTATACCGCTTCCTTGAAAGGGATATCTATAGGTCTTATACGATGGCTCCTACACGCTACGAAAAGGCGATAGAGTTTGTCAATGTATTTAATTATCTCTTTGTAGAGCCTTATATCAAGATAACCTCCAAGCAGTTCCTCAAAGAACACTCCTTCAATACCATTATATTGATAGGCGAACCTGCTTTCAACTCCACTGGAGCGAAGCTGGTAGGTTTTGCCGCTGCTGGGGTGAAGATTCACTTGTTGGAGATTAACAATATGGATCCTAACAATATCTATTGGCTTAACGACAACATCTTGGCTACACTCTATCATGAGAATGCACACACTTGGCACCAAGCCAAGCTCTATCCTACTGATTATGAGAAGATCTCCGCTTCTGACTATAAGCGAGATAACTGGGTAACAGCTTGGAACCTATCCTCAAGAAACTATTTGCCTGCGGGCTTTATGACCGCTTACTCCAGCTTTAATAGCGATGAGGACTTCGTAGAGATGTTGGCTCGTTATATCGTATATCACAATGCAACACTGGATTGTGGTTGTGCTACTACAGATAGTTCTTTGGATACCGACGGAGATGGCTTTGATGATGAGCTTTATACCGCTTGGAAGAATAAGTTCTGGAACTATGGAAACCTAAATGATGACCAAAACAACTATGAGTCTTCCAATGTATGGGAGGAACAGCTTAAAATAGCAGATGTAAAAATACGCCCTACCGAAACTTATACAGGTAAGCAAAAAATAGAACAGAAAATGGCCATTATGAAGAAATATCTCTTGGAAGAATGGAATATCAATCTTGATGAGTTACGCGCTGAAATCCGTAGCCGATACCCCTATGTAGTGGGCCGAGACTTTGAAGGAAATCCTGTACCAAGAAAAGATTTCTCTGTGTTACCTAATAATTAAAATTTGCTATGAAAAGATATATCATATTACTCGTAACGCTTTCTTTGGTAGCCTCTTGTAGCTACAAGGAAGATGATAATTTTGACCAGAAACCAGCAGGTCGTATGGCCAATGTCTTAGAGACTTATAAGAACACCCTTGAGGAGGATACCTATTGGCAACTTTCTTATTTCCCTAAGGTAAGCCGACGTTTCTTAGGGCTACCAAGAATGGATCATAGTGTAGGAGGGTATAACATCTTCTTGAAATTCAAGGATGGTAAGGTAAGTGCTTCAGCAGAGTTCATGCCTAATAATGATGAATATACCACTTACTTCTCTTATCAGAATACCGAGGCAATCACCCTTAGTTTTGATACTTATAACGATGTATTGCACCACTTCCGCCGTACCTCTGGCCAGTTTCCTAATGCACGTGGTGGGGATATTGAGTTAGAAATTTTGGAGCCTGTAAGTAATGGTTATACTGTTGTAGGACGTTCTTCCACTACCAAAATGATCCTTACTAAGTTTACAGGAAACCGTGAGGAATACCTCAATAAGGTGCGTGCTAATACAGAAGTTCTTAAAGACAAAGGACTTAACTCCGCCCAAATCGGTGGCAAGACAGTTACCATGACCCTCTTCCCCAGCTATCGCCAAATAGCTTTTAGTTATGATGGGCAGGATGTACAACAGGCTTTTGTGGTAACCGATAAGGGACTTAAGTTCTACGAGCCTGTTACTGTAAACGGGGTTACTTTGGACGAACTCTATATCAATGAGGCAAAAACAGCCCTTACCACACCTGATAATGCCCTTACCATTACTTTCCAAGCAGCTCCTCTCCAGCTAACAGAGAACCCTATGAAAGTGTGGTTTGACGAAGGTTTTGTCTCCGATAAGCTATTGACTAGCTACAATACTACCGATTCGTGGATTAAGTGGGCCTATGCTTGGTATGACCTCAAAAGAAATGGCTTTACAGACCTTAGATTTTCCACTATCAAAGGAAATGATAACGAATCAGTTACAGGATTCACTAAGTTTATCTCTTATGTGGCGGGATATGATGGTGGTGTATGGACTTACTATGAAGTGGATATGGTAGGGGTAGGAGATCACCCTGACCAAGTGCGCTTTATCCTCAAAGACCCATCCGATCACAAGACCCTCAGAACAGGCGAATACCGAAACCAAATACAGTTCTACTCTTGGCTTGTTACCATACTCTATAGAGCTATTGCTAATAATGGACCTTATACAGTAGAGGACGGAGGTGATTATTACAAATTTACCAGCACAACCGATAGTGATTATTGGTTCTACCTTTACAAATAATTAGCATTTCTCATATCATCATTTTCATAAGGGCTGCCCGAGAGGGCAGCCCTTATTATTCACTATTCATTCTCCACTTTTCACTATCTTACGCGCCTGCAAAGCGATACTCAGCTTCTATATCCAGAGTAAGGCGGGTGAAGAGGTCATTGAGTAGCTCCCGACTTACAGTAAGCAGAATCCTCCTTATAGTGGTTATCACCTTTAGATGAAAAAATATGGAAACTTTTTTTGTTTATTTAGTTTTTTTGCTTTACCTTTGCCCCCGATTTAGAAATTACTTGCGATGGATATAATCAAACTCTCTATCAAGCGACCCAGTGTCCTAATTGTGATGCTCTCCTTATTACTCTTGGGGGGCTTTTATTCCTATAAGCTCCTAAACTACGAACTCATTCCTAAGTTTGAGGTCAATGTGATAACCATTTCCACTATATATGCAGGAGCGTCCCCTTCAGAAATTGAGAGTACCGTAACTAAGAAAATTGAGGATGCGGTATCTTCTTTGGAGAATATCAAAAAAATACAATCCAACTCTTATGAGTCGCTCTCAGTGGTAGTTATACAGCTAACCAACGATGCCAATGTGGATAATACGCTCAACGATGCTCAGCGCAAGATCAACGCTATCCGTGCCGATCTCCCTACAGATGCCAAAGAGCCTTCCCTTTCTAAGTTCTCCCTATCGGACTTGCCAATTATCTCCATGGGGGTTACTTCCAATCTTTCCTCCCAAGAGCTTTATGACTTGGTGGATAAGAAGATACAGCCTGAACTCTCTCGTGTGCCTGGGGTGGCACAGGTCAATATCATTGGCGGTCGCAAGAGGGAAATTCGTGTGAATGTGGATGCTCAAAAGCTCGAAGGTTATGGCCTTACCATTACACAAATACAACAATTGATTGCAGCTTCCAATATAGAAATCCCTGCGGGAAAACTCAAAACACGCGAGAATAGTACCTCTATCCGTGTCTTGGGTAAGATTCAGGACGTGGAGCAACTACGTAACTTGCCGCTTGTCTCCCAAAATGGTATAGAAATTCGTCTTTCCGACGTAGCCGATGTACAAGATACAGAGGAAGATGCTACTAAAATAGCTCGTATCAACCAAGAAAATACGCTCCTGCTGCAAGTGCTTAAACAAACTGATGCTAATGCGGTATCGGTAAGCGAACAGGTACGAAAGAAGATGGCTCAGATAGAAAAAACCTATGCCAAAGAGAATGTAAAGCTACAATTGGCAGAGGATACCAGCGAATTTACACTACATGCAGCCAACTCGGTGATGTTTGACCTTTTCTTGGCGATTGTACTCGTGGCTGTGGTGATGTACTTCTTTCTCCACAGCTTGCGTAATGCGCTCATTGTGATGGTCTCTATTCCGACTTCACTCATCGCAGCCTTTATCGGTATGTACTTCTTTGGCTTTACGCTGAACCTGATGAGCCTTGTCGCTCTTTCAATGGTGGTAGGTATCTTGGTGGATGATGCCATTGTGGTCTTGGAGAATGTACACCGCCATATGGAGATGGGAAAGAACAAGGTACGTGCTGCCTATGATGGGTCTAAGGAAATTGTCCTTACCGTTATGGCCATTACCTTGGTAATCGTGGTGGTATTCGTGCCAATTTCTATAGGAAACTCTATAGTGGTGAATGTAGTAAAAGAGTTCTGTATGACAGTGGCTATTGCTACAGCTCTCTCCTTGCTGATGTCCTTTACCGTAGTGCCTTGGCTCTACTCTCGTTTTGGGAAGTTGGAACACCCTGATCCTAAATCCTTTATGGGGAAACTCTCTATTGGATTTGAGAACTTTATCAAGCGTATGACTCATTTCTTCTCTGACCTTTTGGTATGGTCTTTCAAGAATAAGTGGAAAACGATTATCTTGGTATTCTTCCTCTTTGCAGGTTCTTGTTCGCTCATTCCTGCTGGATATATCGGAACAGAGTTCTTCCAAAATATGGATAGAGGAAAGTTCTTGGTACAGTTTGAATTGAACAAGGATGCTTCCTTGGAGCAAACCAACTTTATTACGCAGAAGGCAGAGAACTATTTGCGCAACCTCAAGGTGCCAGGAACGAATAAGCCATTGGTAGAGCGTATGATTACCACTATAGGACAGTCCACCAGTGGTATGGGCGCCTCTCAGTCTACCGCTTATAAGTCCGAAATACAGATCACCCTTGTGGATAAGAAGGAGCGTAGCGAATCTACCAATATCATTGCCGCCAAGCTCAAGCGCGAACTCAGCCAGTACTTGGTAGATGCCAAAGTAAAGACCGTTCCAGTGGGGCTTATGGGAGCAGAGCAAGCACCTATTGCCTTGGTGGTTACCTCTGACGATGTCAAGGTAGCTCAAGAATATGCGTTAAAAACCGCTGAACTGCTCAAAACAATCCCTGGAGCTACCGAGGTGAAACTCTCTTCAGAGGCAGGAAATCCTGAGATCAATGTACAGCTGGATCGTGATAAGATGACTATGCTGGGGCTTAATATTGCTACTGTGGGAACTACCATGCGTATGGCTTTTAACGGAAATGACTCTAACAAGTTCCGTACAGGCGACTCAGAGTATGATATCAATATCCTATTTGAGGAAGGTCATCGCCAGTCCATAGAGGATGTGGAGAATATGGTGTTTATCAACAATGCAGGGCAGCAGATAAAGCTCTCTCAGTTTGCCAAAGTCTTCTACGCCTCAGGGCCTACCCTATTGGAGCGTTATGATAAGTCGCCTTCTGTAACCGTACAGGCTCAATCCGTAGGACGCCCTACAGGTACTATTGTTTCTGAGTGGAAAGCAAAACTTGATGCGATGGAAAAACCTGCCAATGTACATTTCACTTTCTCAGGAGACCAAGAAAACCAAGATGAGGGCTTCGGTACACTCTTTGTATCACTCATAGCGGCTATCCTATTAGTGTACATGGTAATGGTGGTACTCTATAACAGTTTCTCTCGTCCGTTTGTGGTGATGTTCTCTATTCCACTTTCCTTCATTGGAGCCTTGGTGGCTTTGGCATTGGCCAATATGTCGCTCAATATCTTCACCCTCTTAGGGATCATCATGCTCATCGGGTTGGTGGCTAAGAATGCGATTATGATTGTGGATTTTGCTAACCACCGCAAGGAGGAAGGAGAAGATACAGTAACGGCCTTGATACAAGCCAACCATGCGCGTTTCCGTCCAATCCTGATGACGACCATTGCCATGGTGGCAGGTATGATTCCGCTGGCAATAGCCTCTGGTGCAGGAGCTGAGATTAACAACGCCTTAGCGATCGTAATCATCGGAGGGCTTATCTCCTCTTTGTTCCTAACTTTGATTGTGGTACCATTGGTATATCTGATCTTTGATAACATTGGTAAGCGCTTCGGGAAAGGTACCAAGACCGACTATGATCGCCTAATGATTGCTGACTACGAACATAAGGAAATCAAAGGCGAACACGAGATATAATGACTAATTAAAAAAGCAAGTTTTAAACTACAGTTAGGCAGTTTAAAACTTGCTTTTTTTATTTTACCTTTTTAAGTATCACTTTTTTATAAAACAGATACATGCCATAGCCAAAGAGAAGTCCTATACATAGGCCTGTAAGCACATCAAAGGGATAATGTACCCCTAAGTAGATACGGCTATAAGAGACAATTGCCGCCCAGAGTAATAGCCATAACAGCAGTTTGGGGTAGCGAGGTTTCAGTACTTGGCCTAAGAACATAGCCAAGGCAAAGGTATTGGCCGCATGAGCAGAGAAATAACCGAATTGTCCTCCACAATGGGTAAATCGCAATTGCCCATTGATCAATGGATTATGACAGGGACGCAATCGGTGGAACTGTACCTTGAAGAGGTTGGAGAGCTGGTCAGTCAAGGCAATCATTACCCCTACACACAGCAATATACAGAGAAATCGCCTCAGTGAATACTGCCTATAGCATGACCAGCATAACCATGCATAGAGGGGAATGGCTGTCCATTTGTTAGTTATCACCAGCCAAAATCCGTCCCATAGGGGCGTACCTAAGCCATTGAGAAAGAGGATCATCTCTTGGTCAAGGCTATTGAGGGTTTCTATAAAACTATTCATAACGACTTATTTCTCGGTCATAGAAAGCGGTAGCCTCTTGGATAAGTCCCTCGGCGGAGGCGGCTAACTCTTCTTCGTCCTCCTGGTCAAACTCCTCCAACCATTCGACCTCATCGTCGGCAAGGTTGAGGATAAAGCGAGGAAATTCCGTATGAATGATGAAAATAGCGTCGGGATAATCGGTATTATCACCGAGCAAAAATTTAGGAAATGATGCCATAATTAGTTTTTAGTTCTTAGTTTTCAGTTGGATGATTCTTTACAAGTCTGCCAGAGAGTAGCAGAAAGCGGGTGGTTTGTAGCAGTGCCGAAAAAGCTAATCCTATAAGGAGCCCTATCCAGATACCTGTGGTCTTCAGTGGGGTGTGTAGCCCTAAGTAATAACAAATAGGGAAAGCTATGATCCAATAGGATATAAAAGAGAGTATCATAGGCACTTTGGCATCTTGCAAGCCACGTAGTGCCCCCAGAGCAACTGTTTGGATTCCATCTACGATTTGGAAGAGGGCAGCGATGAGCAACAGATGTGCCGATTCCTCTATCACTAAGCCTATATTGGTGGATGAGCTGAGCTTATCGGTGTCCAAGAATAGTTCAGGCAACTGGTAGCGCAATAGCCCCATGAGTCCGCCTAAGACGACTTGCGTCAGGAGGATAAAAAGAAATATAGAGATAGCCACACGGCGCAAAGAGACATAATCCTCCAAGCCCTTGTAGTTACCCACCCGTATCATGGCCACCACGCTCATACCGTTGGCAATCATAAAGGTTAGGGTGGCTATACTCAAGGCAATTTGGTTGGCAGCTTGATAGATTTCTCCCAACACACCGCTAAGCCAAGTGGCAGCGATAAATACACCTGCTTCAAAGACCACTTGAAGACCTGAGGGAACGCCTATATGGAGGAATTTTTTGATCATTGTGCCATCTATCTTGGGTATAAGTCCTATCATGTATTGGGTTAAGCGGGTATCTTTGTAGAGGATTAGCCAAAGCAGGATAGGCATCACCACACGGGAGGCCAAAGTACCTACAGCAGCTCCCAATACGCCCATACGCGGACAACCCCAACTACCATAGATAAAGAGGTAGTTTAGAAAGATATTCAGCAGATTGGCCGCTATCGTTACATAGAGCGAATATTGAGTAATAGAAAAACCATCAGCAAATTGCTTGAGTGCTTGGAAGAACATCATAGGAATGATAGAGACAGCTACCAGATGTACATAAGGTACTGCCAAGGCGATCACCTCTTCCTTCTGTTGGGTATAGCGCATCAGAGGTTCGGAAAGGAAAAGCCCTGCAAAGATAAGGATACCCAAGATCGTATGAGTGAGCAGGCCATGGGTGAGTATGGATTTGGTCTGGGCTGTATCATTCTTCTTGACCGATTCGGCGGTAAGGGTGGTAATCACGGTGGAGAAACCGATACCAAAGGACATCAGTAGGAAGACATAGCTATTGCCCAAGGAGGCCGCAGCAAGCTCCAAGGTGCCTACCTTTCCTACCATGGCTGTATCAATCACTCCAACCAAGGTATGCCCCAGCATGGAGAGTATGATAGGAAGCGCTAAGCGGAGGTTATAGCCAAATTCGTTGATGTATTGTTTCATTTTTTCACTCGTTTTTCTTCTGTCTTAGTAGGTTTTTCTTCAGTAGTAGTGGTTTTTTCTTTAGTTGGTTTGGGTTTTTCTTCAGCTTGTTCTGCAAAGGAGATCTCTTGTTCTATCTCCCAGTTGGCACGCAGCTCTATCTCTTTGGCAAAGTAGCGCACAGGCTCAGCTTGTAGGTGCTTAAGGTAGTTGCCTGTATCCCATTTCTTGTTTCGGTTGCGATCCTCTATCACTCGCAGGCGGTAGTTGCCCGCTTTGAGAAAAGGAAAGCTATAGGAAGGGCTGGCCTGTTCCACATATTGCTCATAGAGTACCTTCTTAGCCTCCTTATCAGTAAGTTCAATGATAAAAGGCAAAGGTACATTGTCCTTAAAGGTGAGTTTAAGGGAGCCAAAATCTTCTGCTTTCTTGGCTGTGAAGGAGTCCTGTAAGGTATCACTCTTCTGACCAAAGAAGTTTTCAAAGGCACTAAAAGCCTTGAACTGGTATTTTTCCCCTTCTTTTACCTTTACCTTGAGGGTGATTTGGGAGGTGTTGGGGGTGAAAATAGGTTCAAATCCCACTTCGGTACTATCCTTAGCAACCATTATCTTTATGGCTTCCTTATTGAAGGTGTGGATAGGAGTATTGGAAGAAAGCACAATCTCTTCTTCAGTGGGGGAGATACCCTTAAACTCAGGAGTGATTTTCCATTTTTCGGGTTTCATCTTACGCAGATTGACCTTGATGGTATCAGTTTTATTACTCTTTACGATGATCTTGAGAGAATCCTCTACCTTGGGGTGATACCACAGCCATAGGGTGTCCTTGGCAGGCTCTTTTTCCATGACCCATTTCCAATCGGCAGGCAGTGGAGAGAGGGGCTTTACTTGGATACTGTCCTTTTCTCCCTGATACCCTATGCTGATACGTTGCTCACCTGACTGGAAGGGGCGAGAGGTTTGTGTCTGGGGCACCTCCTTGAATAGGGAAAGGGTGTAAGTACTATCGGTAGGTATAGTAATCGGGGTTGGGTGGAAAGCTATCTTATCACTCTTGGGATCAAAAAGATAGTTGTTGTCCTTGTCCTTCATCGCCACTAACCTATACTTGCCCGCCTTCAGGTGGGTAAGCTCAAAGGAGGTAAGGCTATCCAAGGTGTTGATCACATAGATAGGTCGCTCCTTATACACTACCGAGTCGGAATACTTCTCTCCCATTTCGTAGAGCATCACATTGACAAAATTGTCCGCTTTGGGAAGGAGAGCGTCCTTGATACGTCCTTTAAGAGTCAGTGAATCAATGGTATTGCCGGTGGAAAAGGTATAGGTATAGAAGTTCAAGGGGTTACCTTCGTTGTTGTCCTGTATGCTCTTACCAAAGTTAAGGGTATAGGTGGTATTGGCTCTTAGGGTATCCAATATCTTGATATTGATATACTTGGAAGCATTTCCCGAAGGGGTAATCTCAGGGAAATAGGCCAACGGAGGGGAGACGATGAGCTGTTTGCGTATGTCCCTAAGGGTAACAAACTCATCAAAATAGATGCGAATACGGTTACCTGTGAAGTTCACCGATTCGTTGGGGGGTATGGTTTTCACTATCTTTGGAGGGGTCTTGTCCTGTTCGCCTCCCGTAGGAGAGCCTACACGAGCACAAGACACCCACAAGAGCAGCACGCCACCGAGCAGATAAAGATATGTTTTTTTCATAATAGTTTGTCCTATTTATCCCAAGTGTACAGCGGTATTGAGTTTGCCCAATAGCTGGGTAGCTACTGTATTGGCATATTCCTTTTTGCGGTATTTACTCACAGACTGTATGCCTTGTCGGGTGTTGGTCAGAAATAGCTCATCGGCCTTCTGTAATTCAAAGGGTGAGACAGGGCGTTCCTCTATGGTGAAGCCATCGGCCTTTCCTATGGCCTCTATGAGTTTTTTACGGGTAATCCCGTTGGGTGCTCCTTCTGATAGGGGAGGGGTAACTACCTGATTGCCAAAAACTAAAAACAGGTTTCCGTCCAAGAAGCTCACCACATTCTTCTGTGTATTCATCAGGATACAGTTCTGATAATCATTCTCTTGGGCAAATACGCTTCCGATGATCTTAAGCAATTGGTTGGTCGTTAGCAGCGTAGCGAGTAAGTCGGCTTGGGTGTAATAATCCTTGAATAGCTCCACTTCATAACCAATGCGCAGGTTTTGGTAGAAGGGAGTGGTGATTCCCTCTATATCCATGCAATAATTCACCTCGGCACTTTGGGGAGTATAGCCACCTCCTTCTCGGCGGGTAATGGTAGTACGCACCAGTACGGGCTTGGCCGAAAGGGCATTGGCCTGTATTGTTTTTTTGATTTCAGCCTCTAAGAACTCCATGGTAAAGTTGGCTGGGATTTCCATACGTGCAATACGCATGGTAGCCATCAGGCGTAGGTAGTGTTCTTCCCAAAAAAAGAGACTACCCTCTACATATTTTACAATGTCAAAGACGCCATCTCCGTAGAGGAAACCGCGATTCTTAGCCGAAAGGGCAGGGGAAGTCTGTTGTATTTCTCCGTTATAGTTGATCATTCGTTACAGTTACATTAAGGGGGGCAAAGTTACGGATTATTTTCGGGTTCTCCTATAGTCTTTGTGTAAGCTCGGTCAGCCACTTGCCTTGTACCTTCATCACCTGTTCTATGACCTCTCTCACACAACCCTGTCCGCCGCCGAGGTGGGAGATATATCGGGCTACGGCCTTTACTTCCGCTACAGCATCTTGCGGACAAGTAGGCAGGCCGACCACCTTCATCGGTGCTACATCGGGAATGTCGTCCCCCATATAGAGAATTTCCTCAGGGCGCAGGCCATACTTATCCATATACTCTTTTAAGGGCTCTATCTTTAGGTGATTGGCCATATAGATGTCGGTAACGCCCAATTGCTCAAATCTTCGGCGGGTGCCTATGTTGTTCCCTCCAGTGATAATGGCAATGCGGTAGCCCTGATTAATAGCCTGCTTAATGGCATAACCATCTTTTACATTGAACGAGCGCAATAGGTCGCCATCGTTTTGCACCAAAACTTGGCACTGGGTAAGTACCCCGTCTATGTCAAAGATAAAAGTGGTGATGTCACCTAATAATTCCTTGTAATTTTTATTTTCCATAAGTTGTTAATATAGAAGTTGATATATCTCGGTAAATGTCTTTTTCTATGCCTTGTAGCAGGGCTAAATGTTTCTCTATCACAGTACGATCCCCCCTTTTGGCAGGGCCTGTTTGCCCTTCAAAGAAAGATAATTGTTGCCCCTTGAGGTAGGTTTCCTCCAGTAGCGGTTGCAACAGCTCAAAAGGAATCCTCTCACGAGCGCAGAGTTGCTGGCTGAGATACCATAGGTGGTTGGTAAAATTGTTTAGAAAAACAGCCGCCACATGTAGGTATTGTCGCTGCAAACTATCTATGGCATAGCACTTGGGGGAAAACACCTTGGCCAAGCCCTCCAAAAGTGCATAATCAGCGACTTCTTCCGTCTCCAAACAGAAAGGAACCTTTGAGAAATCCACCGCTTGGGCTATGGAAAAAGACTGCAAGGGATAGAAGACGCCACGCCTTTGGTGGGCACTAAGCGCCTGCATGGGCACACTGCCTGAGGTATGTACCACCAAGCGCTCTTCGAAAGGGAGCTGCTCAGAGAGCGTGGCTATGGCATCGTCCTTGACTGAAAGGATATAAATATCAGCAGGGAACAAAGCCTCCAACTGGGTGGTTTTCTCTACCACAATTGCGTCAAAGGCAGTACTTAGTGGACTGCGATTGTATAGCTGTACGAGCTGGTATTGAGGGTTTTCTGTAAGTCGTTGGGCTAAGTGATAGGCCACATTGCCCCCGCCCAAAAGGACTACTTTCTTCATAGATAGCAAACAAATGCCAAAAGTACTATATTTTTATGACACCTCAAAAGATTTGTCTTATTTTTTTAGGTCAGCTCACAGAAAAACCGTACTTTTGCACTTAAAATTACATTCATGAGAAAACTCGTAGGCTTTGCCGCCCTTTTGGCACTCCTTAGTGCCTGTTCTAAAAAGCCGTCTCTTCAGGGAGATTGGCAAATCGCAAGTATCGCTGTAAATGATAAGACACAACCCTTGGACGATTGTACCAAGAAGACCTATCTTTCCTTTGGTAAGGATTCAGTTACGTATCACTACTTTGTTCCATTTGAGAATTGCAAAGAAAATGTCTCTGGCAGTCTTCCCTATACAACAACATCCGATAGTCTCAAGATAACCAACAAACTCAAACGCATACAATCTAGTCACTACCAAATCAAGGGAGACACACTTACCATTACCGATGCTGCTCAGAACCAAGGGCAAAAAATTGTCTCTGTGGTAAAACTCACCAGAAAAACTAGTGACAAGTAACAAATGATTAGTCACTAATCGTTAGTCATTAGTCACTATTTTGGTATGATTTTTGCTTTTCTTAGGGTATGAAAACGCTATTTCTTACCCTATTTCTATTAGCTGCGGCTTGTCTCTATGGCCAACCAGAGAAGTTTTCTTCAGGGTCACTCCTACTCACTCCTAAGAAAGAGGCTCCCCTACAGCCCAAAGGAGCAGAGCAGAAAAGTTCCGAAGTATCTTCTTGGCTCAAGAACTACCAAAAGCAAAACCCTACGCCCTCCTTTTCCTCAGAAGACAAGGGCGTGGATTTCACTGGTCAGTACCGCAAGCAATATGCCCAAAAGGAGATTACCCTGCCTAAGTACCAAACTGACCTGAAACTGGAAAAGGAGCAAGACCTCTCTGCCCTTAGGGGTGATAAGTCCTATGGCGAGTTCAACAGCACTGCCGATGGGGTGGGTATCTTTTGCCGCGACTATGCCGATGTAGATGGGGATATAGTGGATATATACCTCAATGATGAATTGGTGATAAGCAATGTATACTTACGTGGTGACTTCCAGCGCCTACATATTCCCCTAAAAGTAGGTTTTAACAAGATAGAAATTAAGGCACTCAATCAGGGACTCTATGGCCCCAACACAGCTGAGTTCCTCGTGATAGATGACCAAAACCAAACTCTCGTCAGTGAGACATGGGCGCTGCTCACTGGCTACAAAGCCCGCTTTGTGATCGTAAAAGACAAATGATAATGGTTAATGCCAGCAATGATTAACCAGTGAAAATGAATTTTTTAGCACATATTTTTTTATCAGGAGAAGAGAATGACCTGCTAAAGTTGGGGAATTTTATGGGAGATACCATACGAGGTAAGCAGTATCTGGACTATCCAGAAGAAGTACAGCGAGGTATTCTCCTACATAGGCAAATAGATACTTTTACTGATGCCCATCCTCTTTTTCGAGAAAGCAAAAGGCGGTTGGCGCCTCATTATGGCCATTATGCGGGGGTGATTACCGATATTTTCTATGATTATTTCTTGACCAAGCACTGGCATGCGTTCTCTTCGGAGGATTTAGATCGCTATATTGAGCGCTTTTATACGCTTTTGCAGGAGAAAAAGGAGGTGCTAAACCCCCAAATGCAGTCTATTGCTGGCTATATGATACGAGATAATTGGCTTAAAGCCTATCAAACTTATACGGGATTGGCACAAATCCTTTATCAGATGGATAGGCGTACCGAGTTTCGCTCCCAAATGCAGTATGCGGTTACCTCTCTGCAAACCGAAGAATCTCTCTTTGAAGCCGAGTTTCTTCCTTTTTTTAAAGAAATACAAGAGTTTGTTATAGCAATTGACAAATAACAATCCTAACAATCCTTGGCAACTCAAAATTCAAAACTCAAAACTTACTATGGTGTTTCTCTCATTAGGTAGTAATCTCGGTAATAGGGTACAGTACCTCCAGCATGCGCTCTTTCTCCTGCATCGCGAAGTAGGGGAGGTGGTAAAGGTATCGCCCTTATATGAATCTCCAGCTTGGGGGTTTAGTTCGGAGCCTTTCTATAATATCTGTGCAGAGCTACATACCGACCTACCTTTGAAGGCGCTCCTGCCGAAACTCCATGCTATAGAAGCCCGCTTGGGTCGTGTGCGTACCTCTCAGCCTTCGGAGGGCTACAAGGCACGCACCTTGGATATTGATATTCTCTACTATGATGATAAGGTCGTACAAACCGATACACTCTGCATACCTCACCCACAGTTGGCTTTAAGACGCTTTGTCTTACAACCTTTAGCTGATATAGCTCCCGACTTTGTAGATCCTATCAAAGGGCAAAAGATAAGCCAACTCCTTGAAGTCTGCTCTGATACTTCCACTCTTACTATGGTGAAACAAGACTTTGCCCTACCTGTGAACAAGACAAGTACCGCCTATCACTATATCACTATAGAGGGGAATATAGGCGCGGGGAAAACCTCATTGGCCACCCGCTTGGCGGAAGACTTTTCAGGACAGTTACTCTTGGAGGAATTTGCCACCAACCCTTTTTTGGAGGACTTCTACAAGCAGCCACAGCGCTATGCCTTGGCCACCGAACTGAACTTTCTCAAAGACCGCTACAAGCAACTCCAGCATACCCTCACCCTAAACGAACATCCCCTCTTGGTGGCTGACTATGCCTTTTCCAAATCACTTATCTTTGCCCAAGAGACACTTCCTAAGAAGGAATATACCCTCTATGAAGAGCTGTTCTACCTACTTTTTGAGCGAATGATAAAGCCCGATTTGTATGTTTACCTCCACCAACATACCGACACGTTACTAAAAAATATACAAAAAAGAGGGAGAAGTTTCGAGACGCCTATCTCTAAAACCTATTTGGAACGTATCGAGCAGAGTTATCTGTCTTTTTTGCAGCATAATCCCTCGCTGAATACTCTTTTTATAGATGTCTCCTATATGGATTTTGTAAATAACCAAGACGATTACCAGTTTATTACCGCCCTAATTACGAAATAGATGCCTTTTTTTCAGCAACTCCATATAGCCGATATCCATGTTTATACATGGCAACTCACCGAGACGGTGGCGCAGCTTAGCGCTGGCCTCACCCTCTCCCAAGGGGAGGAAGAGCGACTGACGACCATCCACAGCCAGAAGAAGCAGCGGGAGTTCTTGGCCATTCGCCATCTGTTGCGAGAGGCACAACTGCCTACCACAGCTCTTTACTATACCCCTGAGGGTAAGCCACAGCTTGAAGGGCAATATATCTCTATCACCCACAGCCAAGACTTTGTAATGATAGCCCTAAGCCCGCGTCCTGTAGGGATAGACATAGAGCGCTGTACCCCCCGTATCCTTCGCCTTGCTCCCCGCTTTACCCCTTGGCAAGCCCCTCCCGATATGGACGAGCTTACCCAAATACAAGCCTATACCCAACTATGGACGATCAAGGAAGCACTCTATAAGATAGCCAACCTGCCCTCAGTACGCTTTTATGAGGATTTGCAAATACCTCATTACCAAGCCCTCGCTCCTCACCAACAAGCCCTCATCACCCACTCCGAAGGCGATAAGGCCTACGAGGTACAAAGTTTCTTTTGGGAGGGGTATATTTGGTCAATAACTAATGACAAATTATTAACAACTAACCATGATAATTAATAATTATACTAAGAGTTCGAAGAATCCTCTATTACCAGAGGCATTTCAGTACTTAAAGAGAAGAGATATTTTTACCATTGACTACATACATCGACAGATAGGAGTGAGCAATGAAGCAGCAGGTTTCTCGCTCTATACTTTTGAAAAGGAACTGCTGTGGGAGGTAGTCAAGCCCATAGGGGGTGTCCTATTGCTCATAGACCGCCAGCAGATCTGGCTTGCTGAACGGCACAACGCCCAAAAGATTACCATATGGGTGTATGATCTGCAGGGGAATGCCTTGGCTTCTCTGCCTATGAAAGATGAAATAGTAGATGCTAATATAGGACTAAAAGCATTGCCCGACAATAAGGTTATTATCACCTTCTATGGAGGACAAGATGGAGCTATGAGTTCTCTATTGTCTTTTGAAGATAAAAAGCTGACAATAGTCAAAAAATTGCCAGATGATATAGACTTCTGTTGTATGATGAGCGAAAAAGAGGCCATATTTGTTGATTTCTATGAGGCTAAACTCTATATAATGAGTTATCCCCAGCTCAAAACACGGAAAAAATATCAATTTTCTGAAGATTGGGGAGTAGTAGCACAACCACTTGAAGAGACAAAGATACTCATAACTGATCTCAATTGTAACCGACATTACATCTTTGACCTCAGCACCATGACCATAGAGGAGGAAATCACTTTCAAAGGTTTTGAACCTTATCAGGAAGAAGGAGAAGACTTTTTAGTAACTGATATAGACGAACTCCATTACCATAATGGTCAATGGATAGCTACCTATATGGAGGTAGATAGCCACCGCAATGCCGTATTTTATTGGCTTGTTAGTGAAAATAGGGATGAGTAGTTAGTCTTCATAAGCTAAAACCAACCCTATAATTTAAAAATATTAGAACAACTCAAAACTCAAAACTCAAATGCGTATTCTTGCAATAGACTATGGTACCAAGCGTTGTGGTATCGCGGTAACCGACGAACTCAAGCTCATTGCCTCGGCACTGGCAACGGTAGAAACAGCTCAGGTGCTGGATTTCATACAGAAGTACTGCCAAGCAGAACCTGTGGAGCGAATCATTGTAGGCCTACCCAAGCAGGTCTCTGGCGAACTCTCAGAGAGTGAAACGGCCATAGCTACTTTTATTGAAAAGCTCCAAGAGAAACTCCCTGAGATGCCCGTCTCCCGTTATGATGAACGCTTTACTTCCAAAATAGCCTCCCATATATTGGTGGAAAGCGGCACTAAGAAGAAAAAAAGACAAGACAAAGCACTCTTGGATAAGATCAGTGCGACCCTTATCCTACAAGATTATTTGAGTTCTTTATCATAAGAAAATGACTTTACTCGAACAAGTATATACCCCTACGGATATCCGTCATTTCTCTCTCGCCGAGCTTAGGCAGCTGGCGGGGGAGTTGCGCCATTTTATCATTAATGAAGTAGCCACCAAGGAAGGTCATTTGGGGGCTGGCTTGGGCGTGGTAGAACTGACTATTGCCCTGCACTATGTGTTCAATACCCCTGAGGATATATTGGTCTTTGATGTAGGACATCAGGCCTATCCTCATAAGCTCCTTACAGGCAGGCGCGAGCGCTTTGCTACTAACCGCCAATGGGGAGGGCTTTCGGGCTTTCCAAGTCGCAAGGAAAGCGAATACGACCCCTTCGGTACAGGCCATGCGGGTACTTCCCTCTCGGCAGTATTGGGTATGGCCACCGCAGCAGTGCTCGAGGAGAATTTCTCGCGCAAGCATGTGGCTGTCATCGGGGACGCTTCTTTTGTCAATGGCATGGCCTTGGAGGCACTCAACCAAATGGGGGATAGCAAGGTCAATATGCTGGTGGTGCTCAATGACAACCAAATAGGCATAGATCCCTCTACAGGTGCTTTTCGCTATTACTTGGAACGCTTGGCCAAGGGAGCCGATAAGGGCAGTTTCTTTGCTGATCTGCAAATAGAGTATTTAGGTAGCTACGATGGGCATTCCTTTGAAGAGCTAATTCCTATACTAAGCCAGGCAAGAGATTTCTTTGGAGTACAATTGGTGCATATCCGTACTACCAAAGGCAAGGGCTACCAAAGGGCAGAAGAGCGACAGACGCTTTTTCATGCCCCGGGAAAGTTTGACCCCGCTACGGGTATGCTTCTCCCTCAGCAGAAGCAACAAACGAAGTTTCAGGACGTTTTCGGTTGTACCCTCTGTGAGTTGGCCGCCGAGAACAAGGCTATTGTGGGTATTACGCCTGCTATGGTGACAGGTAGCTCACTCCACTATATGCAGCAACAATTCCCCGCTCGTACCTTTGATGTAGGCATAGCCGAAGAACATGCAGTAACCTTTGCCGCAGGATTGGCTACCCAAGGGCTGCTGCCTTTCTTGGTCATTTATTCTACTTTTCTGCAAAGGGGCTATGACCAACTCATTCACGATGTAGCTTTCCAGCAGCTCAAGGTGATTTTCTGTATAGATAGGGCAGGCTTAGTGGGGGAGGACGGTGCTACCCATCAGGGCGTATTTGACATGGCTTACCTGCGCTGTATTCCTAATATAGAAATCTTTGCCCCTCGCAATGAGGTAGAATTACGCAATATCCTCTATACCGCCCAACTCCCTGAGCAAGATAAGGCGCTGGCCATACGCTACCCTCGTGGTTATGGACAGCTAACGGTGTGGCAGTTACCTTTTGAGAAAATAGAAAAGAAGGGAGTACAACTCTGCGAAGGCACGCGCTATGCAGTGCTTTCGGTAGGTACCATAGCCGATGAGGTTGCCCAAGAGATAAACCAGCACCCTGAGGCTGAGATATTTGCTCATTACGATATGCGATGGATTAAGCCCTTAGATGAGGCGTTGCTACATCATATCATGAGCCGATATGAAGCGATTATAACTATAGAGGAGGGGTGCAAGGCGGGTGGTTTTGGTGAGAGTATTGTGGTCTTTGCCAAAGAAAAAGGCTACAGCCTCCCGATCAGAATCGTAGCTATAGCCGATGTCTTTGTAGAGCATGGCTCAGTTGCTCTGCAACGTGCCTTTACAGGTCTTACAATTTTCTAGCTGAAAGGTAAAGCCAAAATACTTGAGACTGCGTATATGGCAGATAAACTCAAAAGATTATTTCCCTTCTATAAGGTGTTCGTATGCGTCCCATCCTTTGGTGCCTTTGTATTCCCATATACTACTGGCAGGAACATAGATATGCTTGAGCTTCCTATCATTTTCAAAGATAGCGCGATCAACTCCCTTTACAGAAGTTATTCTAGGAGGGGTTTTTGCCTCTATGATGACAGTCTCTAAGTCCTCACAATCGGCAAAGGCTCCTTGATCTATCTGCGTGATGCTCTCAGGAAGGGTAATACTTACTAATCCTGTATTGCTGAAGGTGTGTGGGTGTATTCCTTTTATCTTTTGGCTTAGGACAACCCTTTTTAAACTTTTTAGATTCTGGAAAGCACGTGCTTCTATGATTTCTACATTCTCTCCTATGACAATGGATTCCAATCGGCTACAATTCTTGAAGACATCTGTTGCGATTTTCTTTACTTTTCTCAGGTCTTCATCTTCATTCATATTAATATGTCTGATGCGAATGGAGAGCCATTGTTTAAGTACCTCTCCCTCAAACCGATCTCCTTCGTTTTTCTCATAAACCAACTCATAATCATAATTCTGTGAAGGAGAAGCCCCTAAGCTAATAAACTGATCAGACCAACCTCTATTAGTTTTAGGCCCATAAAGCCTCTTGTTGAGTAGGTCAATATAGAAATCACCTTCACTCCCTAAGCTATTGTTTGGGGCGCCAGAGCCAGAGAAAAGGCTGTTTTTCTTTGTATCAGAAGGGGCGGAATGTCCATCTTTGCCCTTCTCTCCGTCAGCTCCCTTGGGGCCTTGCGCGCCCTCCTTACCATCTGCCCCTTTAGGGCCTTGTGGCCCTTGCGGCCCTGGCAGTCCGTCTTTGCCATCAGCCCCCTTGGGACCTGGAGCACCATCCTTACCGTCGGCTCCCTTCGGCCCTTGTGCTCCGTCCTTGCCATCGGCTCCTTTAGGGCCTTGCGCTCCGTCTTTGCCGTCGGCTCCTTTAGGGCCTTGCGCTCCGTCT
>CAJZFM010000005.1 GCA_915070235.1 uncultured Capnocytophaga sp.
GGAAAGGAGCAGGGGCAAAAGAAGGGAGTGTATGACGGGTGAAGGAGAGGAGGTTCCTCTCCCCCAACCCCCTCTCCGAAGGCGAGGGGGCTACTAAGCGGGTGCAGGCTTCTGAGGGGTAACTGTTGTAGGCTGTATTGGATTGGGGATATTGGTGTTGAGCAGGTGTAGGGGCGAATGGCCATTCGCCCTCTGTATATTCATCAAAGTAATTGTCATCATTGTTGTTGTCCGTGTTACATTGGGCGAATTTTGTTTGGGCGAATTGCTTACATACTCCGCTCTCGCGGACTTTGCCCCTACGATGGGACGCTGGCTTATTATGCGTTGCCCGCTTTTCACTATTAACTTTTCTCTTTTCACTTTCCATAGCCCATCCTTCCAATCGCATAATAATACGGATAGCGGCAATACTATTGTTGATGGTAGGGACTATGGTCTCTCCATTGCTATCCAAAGGCTCACGACGAGCGTATGTCCAAAGAATTTCTAAAGCCTCTTCCATAAGTTAAGTGAATAGTGAAAAACGAAAAGTGAATAGTGGAAAGTAAAGTCGCATAAGCGAGTATGTGATTCGTACAATTTTACAAGATGCCATGAATTGTGTCTCTACAGAAAACTATGTTCATTAACATGAGTTCTATATAACAAAAACTCGCACGAAGTCAGCTGTAGCGTCTGAGAACTGACTTCTGATCGCTGAATACTGATAACCGAACAGAGTGCAAAATTACAACATTTAGGACGGGAAAGTCAAGGAAACGAGAGGCGAGAAGTAAGAATTTATACAATAAAAAATGGTGTTAAGTATTTAACAGTGGTCAGACATCAGAGGACAGAAGTCAGAAGTCAGAGGTCAGAGGACAGAAGTCAGACATCAGAGGACAGAAGTCAGAAGTCAGTTATCAGATACTGACTACTGACGGCTGACTACTGACGGCTGACCACTGACAGCTGACTACTGATGACTGATGATTCTCAGTGCCTTATCTATGGTGGTGATTTGGTCAAAGGTGATGATGAGTCTTAGCCCGTTGCGGGTTTCCTTTTCTGTAAGGTGGCACTTGTCTGAGTTACGCTGAACAAAATCTAATACGCGCTGGAAAGTACCACTTTGGTAAAATTTGCTTTGCTGATCGGCAATGAAGTAACCAAGCATTTTGCCCTGCTTCATCACTAAGCGCTCTATACCCATTTGAGTAGCTAACCACTTGATACGAACCGAGTTGAGTAGGTCTTTGGCCTGAGGAGGTAAGGGGCCAAAACGGTCAGTTAAGCGGTACTCATATTGGGCAAGTTCGGTCTCATCCTTCAGTTGGCTCAGCTCGTTGTATAGGTTTAGGCGCTCGGTGATATTGTTGATATAGTTATCGGGGAAGAGTAACTCAAAATCACTATCTATCTGTGTATCGGTCAGATAGACAGGCTCATGGCTTGTATCGGTGTAGAGGTCAGCAAACTCATTTTCTTTCAGCTCCGTAACGGCCTCTTGGAGTATTTTCTGGTAAGCATCAAAGCCAATATCATTGATAAAGCCACTCTGTTCGCCACCGAGCAAGTCCCCTGCCCCACGTATCTCCAAGTCCTTCATAGCGATATGGATACCGCTACCAAGGTCAGTAAACTGGGCGATGGCCTGCATACGCTTGCGGGAATCCTCTGGTAGATCCGAGAGGTTAGGGGTGATGAAGTAGCAGAAAGCCTTCTTGTTACTACGCCCTACCCTGCCGCGCATCTGGTGGAGATCGGAAAGGCCAAAGTGCTGGGCGTTGTGGATAAAAATCGTATTGGCATTGGGCACGTCCAAACCACTCTCTATGATCGTGGTGGAGACCAAGATGTCGTAATCCCCATTGATAAAGGCGAGCATCACCTCCTCCAAGTCCTTACCGTCCATCTGTCCATGGCCAATACCAATACGGGCATCGGGTACCAAGCGCTGGATCATACCCGCTACTTCCTTGATATTTTCCACTCGGTTATGAATGAAAAACACCTGTCCGCCTCGCTGAAGTTCATAGGCAATGCCATCGCGTATCACCTCCTCGTTGAAGGTGATAATCTGGCTCTCAATAGGATAGCGGTTAGGCGGCGGGGTTGTAATCACCGAAAGATCACGTGCGGCCATCAGGCTAAACTGCAAGGTACGTGGGATAGGGGTTGCTGTAAGGGTCAGCACATCTATATTCTCGCGCAGGGTCTTGAGCTTGTCCTTCACCGCCACGCCGAATTTCTGCTCCTCGTCTATAATGAGCAGACCTAAGTCCTTGTATTTCACCTTCTCATTGACAATTTGGTGGGTACCAATAAGAATATCCACCTTACCTTGCTTGAGGTCGGCCAATATTTGGTTTTTTTCCTTGGTTGTACGGAAACGGTTGAGGTACTCCACACGCACAGGCAAGCCCTTAAGGCGCTCGGAGAAAGTCTGGTAATGCTGAAAAGCCAAGATAGTGGTAGGCACTAATACGGCTACCTGCTTGCTGTTGTCCACCGCTTTGAAGGCTGCACGGATAGCCACTTCCGTCTTTCCAAAGCCCACATCACCACAGACAAGCCTATCCATAGGGCGCGCACTCTCCATATCCTGCTTTACCTCAAGGGTGGCCTTGCTCTGGTCTGGAGTATCTTCATAGATAAATGAGGCTTCCAGCTCCTTTTGCAGGAAGGAATCAGGGGCAAAGGCATGACCTACCGCCTCTCTTCGCTTGGCATAGAGCTGAATGAGGTTGAAGGCGATTTGCTTGACCCGCGCCTTGGTCTTCTGTTTGAGGGCTTTCCATGCCGCACTGCCCAGCTTATAGAGCTTAGGGGGCGCCCCGTCCTTGCCGTTGTATTTGCTAATCTTATGCAGGGAGTGAATGCTTACATAGAGTACGTCTCTATCTCCATAGATGAGCTTAATGGCCTCCTGCTGCTTGCCATCTATATCTATTTTCTGTAGGCCTGCAAACTTGCCTATACCATGGTCAATGTGGGTTACATAGTCTCCTATAGTGAGCTGCTGCAACTCCTTGAGGGTGATGGCCTGTTTCTTGGCATAGCCATTGCGGATATTGAACTTGTGATAGCGCTCCAGTATCTGGTGGTCGGTATAGCAGTTGATTTTGCTTGACGTATCTGAAAAACCTTCGGAGAGAGACAGCTCAATCAGGCTACAAGGCACCTCTTGGTGTAGCTCCTCAAAGATATCCAGAAAACGCTGAGCCTGCTGAGCACTCACACAGCAGATATAGTTGGTATAACCCTCTTGGTATTTCTCTTTAAAGTGTTCAATGAGTAGCTCAAAACGCTTGTTGAACGAGGGTTGAGGGCGCAACGCAAAATCCACCCCTTCGCCTGCTTCTTCTTGGGGGGCATAGGGATTGATTTTTACTAAATAACGGCTACCAAGCTCCTCTATAGTCTCTTGTGCAGTAGCAAAAAGGGCTGCTGGGGGCAGGTGAGCCACCTCTCCCTTAAGCGTCTCGAAGGCCTCCTGTGCCTTCTGGGACATACGCTCCCACTTAGGGGCGAAGAGTTCAAAGTCTTGAGCAAAAATAACTGTATCTTCGGGCAAGAGTGAAAGGAAAGAAGTACGCTGCTCCCCAGCCAATTTGTTCTCTATATTAGGAATAATCACCACCGAAGGCACCTGAAGCAGAGAGAGTTGGCTTTCTACATCAAAGGTACGGATACTCTCAATAGTATCGGAGAAAAACTCAATACGGTAGGGGGTATCATTAGAGAAAGAAAAGACATCTACTATCCCCCCACGTACGGAGAACTCCCCTGGCTCGCTTACGAAATCCACCCTTTGGAATTGGTACTCAAAGAGGGTTTCGTTGAGCGTATCCAAAGAAAGACGTTCGCCCCGCTTGAGCGTCAGGGTATTCTTGTCCAACTGCTGGCGAGTGAGTACCTTCTCAAAAAGCGCTTCGCTATAGGAGACCACCACTTTTACTCCCTGCTCAAGGCGAGAGAGCACCTCCGCTCTGAGCAGCACATTGGCATTGTCCGTCTCCTCTGTTTGGTAAGGGCGGCGGTAGCTGCTGGGGAAGAAAAGCACCTGCTCCTGCCCCAAAAGCAGTTCCAAATCATTGAGCAAATAAGCTGCCTGCTCCTTGTCATCACCTACGAAAAGTAGGGTACGTCCTGTTTGTTTAAAAATATCAGAAAGGACAAAGCCCTTAGCTGAGCCTATAAGCCCTTGTATATGACAAGGCGTCTTTTCCTTAATATATTGTAGTAGTTGTTTGTAAGGTTTTCCTTCTAAGAAGGAAGAAAGCAGTTGTTCTTTACTCATTTTTGTGTCTTTTACCCTGAAGGGTTAGCGCAGGGGCAAAAGTACGACTTTTTGAGCTAATAGTGAAGTGTGAAGCGTGAAAAGTTGCTCACTACTTGTTTTTCTCTTTTCATTTTTCACTCTTCACTTTTATCTAATTTAAACTAACTATAAATTACGATATTTTTCTACTTTTAGTTGTGAAAAAAACCAAATTATTGTATCTTTGTGGCACTAAAGTATTTCAGCTAATACTATCATTTTTAGGAACTTATTTTTTAAGGATATGCAAATATTTAAAACTTCCGTAGCGAGAAAGATGGCGATGGCTCTTTCGGCATTTTTTCTTATTATTTTCTTAGTGATACACTTGGCAGTGAATTTCATGTCGGTGTTAAGTCCGAGCATTTTCAATATGCTCTCCCATTTCATGGGCACCAACCCCTTGATCCAGTTTGCCATGCAACCTGTACTATTAGCAGGGGTGATCTTCCACTTTGTGATGGGCTTCGTTCTGGAGCTACAAAACAAAAGAGCACGAGGCAATGAGCCTTATTACAGCTATAATGGTGCTGCTAATGCTTCGTGGATGTCCCGCAATATGGCCATCACTGGGATGGTGGTTCTTGGCTTCTTGGCCTTGCACTTGTATGACTTTTGGGCGCCTGAGATGAACTATAAGTATATAGAGGCGCTTCCAGCCGATGAGACCCGCTACTATGGGGAACTCGTGGAAAGATTCCACAGCCCTGTACGTGTAGGGATCTATGTGCTTTGCTTCGTATTCTTGTGCTTGCACCTGCTTCACGGATTCCAATCCGCTTTCCAATCCATGGGCTGGAAAGATGACAAACGCAAGAAACTTATCAGCTGCTTAGGTAAATGGTACTCCTATGTTATCTGTGGAGGCTTTATCTTTGTTGCTCTTTTCCATTTTGTAAAACATTTAACAGCTTAATACTATGAGTACATTAGATTCTAAAATACCAGATGGACCAATTGCGGACAAATGGACAAAATATAAAGACCATATCAACCTTGTAAACCCTGCCAACAAACGTAATATTGACATTATTGTGGTAGGAACAGGACTGGCAGGAGGCTCTGCCGCTGCTACCCTTGCCGAGCTTGGGTACAATGTAAAGGCTTTTGCTTACCAAGACTCTCCTCGTCGTGCACACTCTATCGCCGCTCAAGGGGGGATCAATGCCGCTAAAAACTATATGGGAGACGGTGACTCTACCTATCGCCTCTTCTACGACACCGTAAAAGGGGGTGACTACCGCTCTCGTGAGGCCAATGTATATCGCTTGGCTGAGGTCTCTGGAAATATCATAGACCAGTGTGTAGCTCAAGGGGTGCCTTTCGCTCGTGATTACGGCGGACTCTTGGACAACCGTTCTTTCGGTGGGGTGCTCGTATCTCGTACTTTCTACGCTAAGGGACAAACAGGGCAACAGCTCCTCTTGGGTGCTTATGCCGCTATGAACCGACAAATCGCTCGTGGTAAGATAGATATGTACAACCGCCATGAGATGATGGACGTGGTAATCGTAGATGGCAAGGCTCGTGGAATCATCGCTCGTAACCTTGTAACTGGAGAAATAGAGCGCCACTCGGCTCATGCGGTAGTTATCGCCTCTGGAGGTTATGGTAACATATATTTCCTTTCTACCAATGCTATGGGCTGTAATGCCTCTGCCGCTTGGAAAGTGCATAAAAAAGGTGCTTTCTTCGCTAATCCTTGCTTTACACAAATCCACCCTACTTGTATTCCTCGCTCTGGAGACTATCAGTCCAAACTGACCCTGATGTCCGAATCCTTACGTAATGACGGACGTATCTGGGTGCCTAAGAAATTAGAAGACGCAGTAGCTATCCGTGAAAAACGCAAAAAACCTACTGAAATACCTGAAGAAGATCGCGATTACTACTTGGAACGCCGCTACCCTGCCTTCGGTAACTTGGTGCCTCGTGACGTAGCTTCTCGTGCTGCTAAAGAACGTTGCGATGCAGGTTACGGAGTGAATGAAACAGGTGAGGCTGTATATCTTGACTTTGCCTCTGCTATTGAGCGTTATGGTAAGGAACAATGTAAGATCCATGGGGTAGAACCTACCAAAGAAGAAGTTACCAAGCGCGGAGAACAGATCGTTGCCGCTAAGTATGGTAACCTCTTCCAGATGTATGAAAAGATTGTAGCGGAAAACCCTTACAAGACCCCAATGATGATCTACCCTGCTACCCACTACACCATGGGAGGTATTTGGGTGGATTACAACCTAATGACTACCGTACCTGGCCTTTATGCTATCGGGGAAGCCAACTTCTCCGACCACGGAGCTAACCGCTTGGGAGCTTCTGCCCTTATGCAAGGCTTGGCCGACGGATACTTCGTATTGCCTTACACCATAGGTGATTACCTCGCTGCTGATATTCGTACAGGTAAAATCCCTACCAATACCCCTGAGTTTGACGAAGCTGAGAGAGTAGTGAAAGAACGCTTGGCTCACTTTATCAACAACAAAGGAACCCACTCTGTAGATTACTTCCATAAGAGGCTCGGTAAAGTGATGTGGGACAAAGTAGGTATGGCTCGTAATGCAGAAGGCCTCAAACAAGCGATCAAGGAAATACGCGAAATCCGTGAAGAGTTCTGGCGCGATGTAAAAGTACCTGGAGAACTCACTGGTATGAACGTAGAGCTTGAAAAAGCCAACCGTGTGGCCGACTTCTTAGAGCTTGGAGAACTATTCGCTAAAGACGCCCTCGAACGCAATGAATCCTGTGGTGGCCACTTCCGTGAAGAATACCAAACTCCTGAAGGAGAAGCGCTCCGTGACGACGTGAATTACGCTTATGTAGCGGCTTGGCAATACACAGGTGATCCTAAAGAGATTGTCAATACTTATAACCCAAGCGAGGAAATCCTTCACAAGGAAAAACTCGAATTCAAAGATATTGAACTTAAACAACGTAGCTATAAATAGTAGTCATATGTCAACAATGAATCTTACCCTCAAAATATGGCGACAAAAAGACGCCAAATCAAAAGGCCAAATGGTAGATTATAAAATTAATAATATTTCTGACCATATGTCCTTCTTGGAAATGTTAGATATTCTCAATGAACAACTCATAGAAAAAGGAGAAGAACCTGTAGCCTTTGACCACGACTGCCGCGAAGGTATCTGTGGTATGTGTTCGCTCTTTATCAACGGAGAAGCACATGGGCCTGACCGCGGTATTACCACTTGCCAATTGCATATGCGTATGTTCAAGGACGGTGATACCATTACCATTGAGCCTTGGCGTGCCACTGCCTTCCCTGTGATAAAAGACCTTATGGTGGATAGAAGCGCTTTTGAGCGTATCCAACAGGCTGGTGGCTATATCTCTGTCAATACCTCTGGTAATACCCAAGATGCCAACGCTATTCCTATTCCTAAGCGTGATGCTGACCGCTCTATGGACGCTGCCGCTTGTATAGGCTGTGGCGCTTGTGTCGCCACTTGTAAGAACTCTTCTGCTATGCTCTTCGTAGCGGCTAAAGTATCCCAATTTGCCCTCCTACCACAAGGTAGAGTAGAAGCCACCGAACGTGTGCTTAATATGGTAAATCAAATGGAACACGAAGGCTTTGGTAACTGTACCAATACAGGAGCTTGCGAGGTGGAATGTCCTAAGGGCATTTCCTTGGAAAACATCGCTCGCCTAAACCGCGAATACCTCAAAGCAAGTATCCAATAATTGCCAACAAATCAATTTGCTAATTTGTTAATTAAACTGTCTCAAGCCTTATAGCTTGAGGCAGTTTTTTTAAGGTCATAAACTACCAAAAAGGAGGCTAACTCTTGCGAGTTAGCCTCTTTGTTGTCTTATTAAATATAATGGATAAAAACACTCTTTCTTAGTGAATTAGTATCTCAGCCAAACCAATACCTACCAAGCACGATGTTGATACAGCAATAAGCCCTGGTATCATAAAGCTGTGGTTGAAGTAATATTTACCTATCTTAGTGGTTCCTGTAGGGTCAAAATTCACCGTTGCAATATCAGAAGGATAGTTAGGGATAAAGAAGTAAGCATAGGTAGCTGGCATAATTCCTATTAGTAGAGGCACAGGAAGCCCCATCGTAATGGCTACAGGAAGCATCATCTTAGCGGTAGCCGCTTGGCTATTAATCACTACTGATACCGCAAAGAGCGCAAAAACGAATGTCCAAGGATAGGCCTGTACCATGGAGGTAATTCCCTCTTTGAAATAAGGCATAGCGTAACTAAAGTACGTATCGCTCATCCAAGCAATCCCGAAAATGGCCACACAAGCTACCATTCCTGACTTGAAGACTACGCCCTCAGGCACCAATTTCACAGGGGTTTTACAAGTAGTTAGGATAATCCCCCCGAAACAGAGCATAACCATTTGGATAATCACTCCCATAGGCACAGCTGTAGCTTTGGCTACACCATCTTTGACTACATCAAAAGTACGAATCTCAGGATAAAGCGCCAATATAACAATCACTACGATAGAAGAAAGGAAGATGTACACCGCATTCTTAGAATGTTGAGGAATCACATCGTTGAGCGTTGTTTTGGTACTGTTTAGAATTTGCTCACGGTAAATAGGATCTTGCAAACGACGCTGGTACTCAGGGTCGTCTTCAAGGTTTTTTCCACGGCGAAGACTGTAGAGCGACATGGCCAGCATTCCCAAGAAAGTAGCGGGAAAGGTCACTGAAAGAATGTTCACCAAGGTAAGATTGGCACCGCCCTGCATATGGAAGAGATCCAAGAGTTCTTTGCCCAAATAGACCGTTACCACAGCCGAGATAGGACTGGCCGTCAAGGCCAATTGAGAGGCAACAGAAGCTGCCGCCATAGGCCGTTCGGGGCGAATCTTGTTCTTCAGAGCTATATCCCCGATAATCGGCATGATAGAATACACCGCATGCCCTGTACCCAACATAAAGGTAAGCATATAAGTGGCAATAGGGCCAAGGAAAGTGATTTGTTTAGGATTCTTTCTTAAAATCCGCTCTGCCACTTGCAGCATAAACTTAAGCCCTCCTGCCGCCTCCAAGATAGAGGCACAAGTAACCACAGCCAAGATGATGAGCATCACCTCAATAGGAGCAGAGGCCGGAGGCATTCTAAAGACGAAAACCTCTATCACAAGCCCAATTCCTGAGACTACACCCAGTCCTATCCCCCCGTAGCGGCTCCCTGCATAGAGCATTCCCAAAAGGAAAAGGAATTCTAAAACTAATACATAAGTATTCATAGCAATATAAATTATATTTTTTCTAAGATTCTTTAAGCCACTTTCCCCTTTAGGCTCAGAAAAAAGAGTCTATATTCCTATCAAACGACTTATGTGGCTTTTTTTGGTTTGTGCAAAGATATTCTATTTTTACAAAATGACAAAGCAAAAACAGCACTTTTTTTTACAGTTACACAGTCTTTTTTATCAACAAAGAAAGCGATACACCTCTCTTTTTTCAACGACTATAGTAGAAGATATTTTAACTTACTCTTACCATATGCCTCGCTATAACAGAAAAACAAAAAAGAGTGATTGCAGGTGCAATCACTCTTTTCTAATGTATTAATTCTCGTAGCGGGAACTGGACTCGAACCAGTGACCTTCGGGTTATGAGCCCGACGAGCTACCTACTGCTCTATCCCGCGATTTACAGGTGCAAAGGTACAACCTTTTTTTTAATTACCAAAACAAAAATGAGTTTTTATTTCATTTTTCACAACTATTTGAAAAACAAAACATTGCCAAGGGAGAATCTCTTGGCAATGCTACTGTATATATTTAAAAGTCTTATTCCACAGTTACTGATTTGGCCAAATTTCGCGGCTGATCTACATTACAACCACGCATAGTGGCGATATAGTAGGAGAGTAATTGTAGCGGAATCACACTCAGGATTGGAGAAAATAGTTCTTCTACTTCTGGGATTTCCAAGACATGGTCGGCCAAAGCACTCATCTGGGTATCATGCTCGGTTACTACCGCTATGATTTTCCCTTTGCGGGCCTTTATCTCTTGCGCGTTGGAAACGACCTTTTCATAATGCCCTCTGGAAGGAGCCAAGAAAACCACTGGCATATTCTCATCTATCAGGGCGATAGGGCCATGCTTCATCTCAGCGGCTGGATAGCCTTCGGCATGTATATAGGAGATTTCCTTGAGCTTTAAGGCTCCTTCTAAGGCTACAGGATAGTTATATCCACGACCTAAGTAAATACAATTAGAGACATCCTTATAAGCACGCGCTATCTCTATAACCTTATCTTTGTTCATCTCTAAGGTCTTAGCTACCAAATCAGGAATATGAGCCAGCTCTTTACAAAGTCTCTTATAAGTATCGTGATCTATAGTCCCTTTCTTATGACCTAAGTGCAAAGCCAAGAGTGTCAGTACGGTAAGCTGGGTAGTGAAAGCCTTGGTAGAAGCTACCCCTATCTCTGGTCCCGCATGGGTATAAGTACCAGAGTCAGTGAGGCGTGCTATGGAAGAGCCTACCACGTTGCATATCCCATAGATGAAAGCACCACGTTCCTTGGCCAATTTTAGGGCTGCTAAGGTATCAGCTGTTTCTCCTGATTGGGAAATAGCCATCACTATATCCGAAGCGTTGATTACAGGGTTGCGATAGCGGAACTCGGAGGCGTATTCCACCTCTACTGGAATACGGGTAAGTTCCTCAAAAAGGTACTCCCCTACCAAGCCGGCATGCCAAGAGGTACCACAAGCGGCAATGATAATACGATCAGCACTAAGGAATTGCTTGAGGTTGTTGTTGATTCCTGATATTTTGGTAGTCCCATCCTCTAACAGACGACCACGCATAGTATCCTGAATAGAGGTAGGTTGCTCGAAGATTTCTTTGAGCATAAAATGCTCATAACCACCTTTTTCTATTGCATCTATACTGAGTTTCAACTCTTGTATGGTAGGATCCACCTCTTCGTTGTTGTATATCTTACGTACCTGTAAGTCCTTATTAAGCTCAATGGTTGCCATTTCTCCATCTTCAAGATAGAGGGCATTCTTGGTATATTCTATAAAAGGAGATGCATCGGAAGCAATATAAAACTCATTCTCTCCTATACCTATCACCAAAGGACTTCCCAAGCGCGCTACTACCATTTTGGATGGATTGGCTTCCTCCATGACCGCAATAGCATAGGCACCTACTACTTCATTAAGGGCATAACGCACTGCCTCTTCTAAAGGGAGTTGCTTCTTGTTCTTGATGTATTCTATGAAATTAACAAGTACCTCTGTATCGGTATCAGAATGAAATACATAGCCCTCTTGCAGAAGGCGTTGCTTGATAGTCTGATAGTTTTCAATGATTCCATTATGTACTATGGCCAATTTGCCTGAATTGGACAAATGTGGGTGAGAGTTCCTATCACTGGGTACCCCGTGAGTTGCCCAGCGAGTATGTCCCATACCAAAAGTAGCAGTAGGAATGGTATCTTTGGCGGCTTTTGATTCTAAGTCAGAGACTTTTCCTTTGGTCTTTTCACTGACAAATTTTTCAGCATTGACAATAAAGCCTGCACTGTCATAGCCTCTGTATTCCAAGCGTTTCAGCCCATTGATGATAATGGGATACGCTTCTTTATTTCCTATATATCCTACAATTCCACACATATTCTATATGTTATAATTGGTTACAAAATTTGGTGCAAAAATACAGCTTTTTCCTCAAAAAACAAACCTAGTATAGTGACTAACGACTAATGACTAATGACTAATCCTATTTTTGTCACTAATCATTGGTCATTCGCTGCGCGTATACCGCATAATATCTGGGAACAAAGTACCGAAGCAAAGGGCGAAAGCCCAACTTGCCTACGGGGTGTGTCCATTTTTCACGATACTGGATTTGCCAACCTGCTTTCTCTAAGAGCATATCCAATTGCCAGTCTTCAAACTCATGGTAATGACAATCTCGCGGGTCTTTGTCATTGCGGTAGGCCTTGGCAAACCATAGGCGTAGGGGTACTGTAATGAGGAGCCTCTTTACAGGAAGCTGTTGTAGTACCCCAAAGGGATTAACCAAGTGCTCTAGTATCTCCAAAGCGGTTACCATTTCCCCTTGGTAGCTCTTAAGTATCTCTGGGTGAAGGTCTAAATCCTCTCCTTGGGTATTGTGCACCACATAGCCTTCTTTTTCCATGACCTCAGAGAAGGGATTGCGTACTCCTAAGTCCAATATGGAGGTTCCCTTAGGGGCGAAGCGCTGCAAGATAGCCAAGGTTTTCCTATAGCGCTTTTCTGGGTAGATACGGTACATCTGGTTCATATTATACGACTTTTAGCAGGGCATAACTATAAGAGAAACGACCACTCTCTGGTACCGAAAGCAGTAGGGTATCTCCCTTTTGAAGCTTTCCTGAGTAAAGGAGTTCCTCCAACATCAGATAAGGCGACGCACTCCCCACATTACCCACTTTGGGAAGGTTCAAAAACCAACGCTCCAAGGGAATATCTATCCCCACCTTCTTAAGCTCGTCATATAAGCGGTCTTTGAAATAAAGGGAAGAGATATGAGGAAGGAAATAGGTAATCTCATCGGGAGAGAGGGCATGTCTGTTGAGTGCAGTCTGCATACTCTCCGCCCCTTTTACCAATATATTTTCATTGAGGAGCTTTACATCTTGCTTAATGGAAAAGATAGATTGCTCCAACCACTGTTCAGGGCTATAATCACTCCAAGCCTTAAGAGAGCCGTCGGATTGTTTCTCGCTCCCTGCATACATACAAGCCTCTAACTGGTGAGCATACGAATGTGCTTCCATCCAAAGTATTTGTAAGGAGATTTCTGTAGGGTGTGGTTTAGACTCCAAGCGTAAGGCTCCTGCCCCATCGGAGAGCATAAATCGCAAGAAATCTTTCTTAAAGGCCAAAATAGGCTGCTCCTGCAAAAGGGTAAGCGATTGTATTTCATTTTCGTACTTATTGGCTCTAAGCCAAGAGGAAACTCGCTCGGAACCTGTACAGACGGCATTGGTACTATTGCCTGACTTTACTGAGAGATAGGCAAACTTTAGGGCATTCATACCTGAGTTGCAGACCCCTGCGGAAGAGTTTAACTCTACAGCTCCACTGCCTTTCAGCAGGCCATGTACCATAGCTGCATGCGAGGGCAATAGGCAATCGGGTGTGGAAGTACCACAAGAGAGTACTTGTATATCCTCAGCCTTAAAGTAAGTGTCTAATAGCCCCATTATCGCCAAGCAAGTAAGGTCGGCATTGGTATGCGTGGAATTGCCTTGTGTATCAAGTGCATAGTAACGTGTGGTTATTCCATTGTTTCTCAATACAATACGCTTTGCCTTGGAGGCTGTCTCATTGACTTTCCCTAAGAAAATCTCCATCTGGTCATTATCTATTGGAATATTGGGAAGGTATTTGCTTGCTTTGGTGATATATACGGGATTCATTGATTTTTAAGTGATTTGACAAAAATATATTTAGCGTCTGCAAAGATACAATTTTTCTTTTAATTAGCTATACAGTTTTTCAAAGTTGTCATCATGGAAAGTGCTTGCTGGTAGCCATATTCGAAGGCCGCATCTATCTGTTTGGTATCCAAGACACCTATATTGCTCAATTCTTGTAGGAAGACAAAATCGCATTTCTTAAACTTTTTCTCATAGGAACCGTCCATGATCACATTGTAAATGCGCTGGAAGAACTTAATCGGATTGCTTAGGTCTTTTTCTTCTACCGATTCCAGTGGGTTTATAAAACTACCTATGAGTACATCGCACTTTCCTCTGAGAGGTTCTATAGGGAAATTGTTCAGCAAGCCACCATCACAATAGACCCCCTCCCCTATTTTTATAGGGGAAAAATAAGGCGGTAGCGCCGAAGAAGCTACCATAGGGGCGATCAAATCTCCTTTAGAAAAATACGTTATTTTCCCACTGAGCAGATTGGTAGCTGCCACATATAGGGGAATGGAAAGCTCTTCAAAAGTTGTACAAGAGAGATTTTTCTCGAACAAAGCAGGGTACTTGTTGCTATTTATAAGCCCCATTTTCCCAAGGGAAAGCATAGAAAACTTAAACAGAGGGGTTTGCTTAAAGAAGTCCATGAGCTGCTCTGGGGTCTTCCCAGAGGCATAGAGAGCCCCTACCAAAGCCCCTCCACTGGTGCCTGAGATCGCTGCAGGGCGAAGATGGTGTTCGTCCAAGGCCTTGAGCATGCCTGCATGTGCTAAGGCTCGCACGCCACCACCTGAGAGGACGAGTCCGAAAGTCTTCATAGGCAATAGCTTATAACAAGTTGATATGATGTTGTTCGCATAAGGTGAGTATTTCCTCCGTCCAGATAGAGGCTTGTACCTCACCTATATGTGCTTTTTGGAGGAAAAACATACAGATACGAGACTGACCAATCCCTCCACCTATGGTAAGAGGCAGGTCGCCCTGTAGGAGCATCTGATGGTAGTCCAAGTGCTTACGCTCTTCTAAGTTGGCCTTCTTGAGCTGCTGCATAAGAGAGACTTCATCTACACGGATACCCATGGAGGAGAGTTCCAAAGCGCTGTCCAAGACTGGATTCCAAAGAATAAGGTCTCCATTGAGCTGCCAATCATCATAATCAGGGGCACGACCATCGTGTTTTTCACCAGAGAGAAGTGCATCACCTATCTGCATAATGAAAATAGCCCCTTTCTCCTTAGCAAAACGTTGTTCGCGCTGGCTCGCAGACAAGTTCGGATATTTATGTTCCAGCTCTTGTGAGGTGATAAAGGTGATTTCTTTAGGCAAAAAGGGCGTCAGCAGCGGATATTCGAGGGTGATAACCGCCTCAGTGGCCAAAAATACCTTGTATATCTTCCTAACCGTTTCCTCCAAATAGGCTAACGTACGCTGTTCTTTTGTAATGATTTTTTCCCAATCCCACTGATCCACATAGATAGAATGGGTATTGTCCAAGGTCTCATCTCGGCGGATTGCATTCATATCGGTATAGATGCCTTCCCCTACACCAATTGCATAGCGCTTGAGTGCCAAGCGTTTCCACTTAGCCAAAGAATGTACTATCTCTATGGTATCCTCTGGTGCCTCTTTCATTTGGAAAGAAACAGGGCGTTCTACCCCATTGAGGTTATCGTTAAGCCCTGTGGTATTCTTGACAAACAAAGGGGCCGAGATACGGGAGAGGTTCAGTGCCTTGGATAGCTCTGTCTCAAAGAAGTCTTTGATACGCTTAATGGCTCTTTCGGTATCCATGATACCATATTTGGGATCGTACCCTTGGGGAATTTTGCATGCTGACATAAATGGGTTATATTAAGTTTTCAATAAAGTCAATATTCATCTTGGCTGAGAGGGAGGCAGCTTGAGTGACAAATGTATCATAAGAAATCGTATCTCCCTCGCCTGCATTGTCCGAAACAGCGCGAAGAATCAGAAAAGGGGTGCCTAACAGATAGCAGGTTTGAGCTATGGCTGCCGCTTCCATTTCCACAGCTACTGCCTTGGGGAAATGGGTCTCTATCCATTGGCGTGTTTCGGGCTTGCTTATAAAAGTATCCCCACTGACAATGGGAGCGCAATGGAGTTGGTTGGTGTAACGTGCTACCGACGCTTTGGCTTTGTCAAACCATTGTTCCGATGGCAGATAGCTGGGAGGCATCTGTGCTTGCTGGCCTAAGGCATAGCCAAAGGCGGTTACATCTACATCGTAATAGGCAACCTCTGTGGCCAATACCATATCAAATACCTTGCTGTGTTGCAGTCCGCCTGCAGTACCTGTGTTGATAACTAAGTCAGGGGCAAAGTGATCTATAAGCAAAGCTGTACCCACGGCAGCACTCACCTTGCCAATACCAGAGAGGAGTACTACCACTTGATGAGAGCCTATCTGCCCTTGATAGAAAGCATAACGTTGCAAATGTGTGGGGGCTGGATTGCCCAAATATTCTCTAAGGAGCTGTATCTCACTCTCCATAGCTCCAATGATTCCAATTTTCATAGTTTTGAGTTTTTAATTTTGAGTTCTAAATTAGGATTCTTCACTTTTTACCACTCTCTTTTCACTTCTTACCCCTACGGTTCCTCCGCTTACGGCAAACTCCATAGCTTGCTTGGCAGAGAAGCCCTCGGCGGGTTTTATCTGATCCTTATGAACCACTATCACCCAGCCCGATATAGCGTAAGAGTGTGGCAGATAGACACTGACCATATCCGTAAAGGTCGCAAAGGACATATCCTCTTGGGTCAAGAAACCTATACGCCATAGCTCAGGCGCCTCTTGTACCCGTACCCAAACAGGGTGAGAAAACTTCTGTTTGTCTCCCACGAAGGAGCCAATCACCTCGCGTATGGTCTTGTAAATAAACTTGATTCCAGGGGTGTGTTCCAAGATATAGTTCAGCCCCTCCACGACAAATTTGCCCACTAAAAAGCGACTTCCCAAATAGCCGATCAGGGTCGTGCCTACCAAGATGATAACAAAGACCAAGCCTGGGAAACGCTCCGAAAGATGCGGGATCAGGTTATCTACACTGTAGAAAATAGACCAAAGAATCCAAATGGTGGTACTCAAGGGACCTATGATAACGACCCCTTGTAGGAAATATTTTAATAATGGGCGTATGTAGTTATTCATTTTTTACTTTTCATTTTTCTCTTCATCTTCGTCTTCGTCCTCTCCAAGTACATCTATATGAGGTTCTATAAGCGTTTTCTTATTAGCTATACTCTTCTCCAAGGCAATGAGCAAGGAAGGGAGCAAAATCAGGTTGCTGGACATAGCAAAGAACAAGGTAGTGGAGATCAGCCCCCCCAAAGCCTTAGTCCCTCCAAAGCTGGATAAGGTAAAAATAGAGAACCCAAAAAGCAGCACTACCGAAGTATAAAACATACTAATGCCCGTCTCTCGCAAAGCAGCATAGACCGAACGCTTTACCTTCCAGTGATTGGCCATCAGCTCTTGACGATATTTGGCTAAAAAGTGAATAGTATCATCTATAGAAATACCAAAGGCTATCCCAAAGACCAATATAGTGGAGGGCTTGAGTGGAATACCCGCATACCCCATCACTCCTGCAGTGATAGCCAAAGGTAATAAGTTGGGTATCAATGAAATAATCACCATCTTGAACGAACGAAACATATAGAACATCATCACTGCAATGATCACTATGGTCAGCAGCAGCGACTGTATAAGATTACCCACCAAATAGTCCGTTCCCTTGGTGAACATATAGGCCTTGCCTGTAAGGCTCACTTTGTACTGGTCAGTAGGGAAAAGTTTGTCGGTTTGTTTGGCGATAGCCTCCTCTATATGGTGCATTTTTTCGGTACCTATATCTTTCATAAAGACCGTAATACGAGCAATTTGGCCTGAGCTATCCACTATACTGCGCAGCATATCGGCTTTTCCATCGGAATTTTTCACATAAGAAAGCACAAAAGCACGTTCCTGAGCTGTAGGTAGGTCAAAATATTCAGCTTTGCCATTATAAAAAGCTTGTCGGGCATACTTCACGAGCCTTACCACCGAGATAGGCTGGGATATTTCGGGTATATCGGCCAAGTATTCCTCCAGCTTGGCCATACTCTGCAAAGTAGCAGGACGCATCACTCCGTTTTTCTTACCTGTATTGATGGTAATTTCCAAAGGCATAATACCGCCAAACTTCTTTTCAAAGTAGAGGATATCGTCATAGAACTTCTCCCCCTTAGGCATATCCTCTATGACACTACCTGAGATATGGATTCGGTAAATTCCTATGATACTGGCTACCAAAAGGGCTACTGCTACCGAGAAGGTAGCAAAGCGATGTTTCTTAACGATGCGCTCAATCCCCTCCAAGAGTCCTCCTATCCACTGCTTGCTCAAGTGCTTGAGGTGGCGCGGCTTAGGAGAAGGCATAAAGCTATATATGATAGGAATCACACAGAGGGAAATCACATATAAGCACATGATACTGATTGAGGAAACAATCCCGAACTCCTTGAGAATACTACTCTCGGTGATGATAAAGGTGGCAAATCCCGCCGCTGTAGTCAGGTTGGTCAGCAGGGTAACATTGCCCACCTTGGTAATGACCCGCTGGAGCGCCATGGCCTTATAACCATGCTTTTGTATTTCCTGTTGGTAACGGTTGATAAGGAATACACAGTTGGGTACCCCTATGACAATCACCAGTGGTGGAATGACTGCTGTAAGTATCGTAATCTCATAACGGAAAAGCCCTAAGAAACCAAAAGCCCACATCACCCCAATAAGTACCGTACACATAGAAATAAGCATAGCCCTGAACGAGCGGAAGAAAAAGAGCAACACCAAGCAGGTGGCCAATAGCGCTCCAACGATAAAGAAGCCTATTTCCCCTGTGATAATCTCGGTGCTAAGTGTGCGTATATAGGGCATACCCGATACATGTATAGGCACTCCTAAGTCAGTCTGGCATTGCTCTATCAGCGGTTTTAGATCCTTGAGGATAAAATCCTTACGTATAGCAGTATTGACAATATCCTTGCGCAAGGAAACAGCCATACGCAGGGTCGTATGATCCTTGTTATACAGCAGTCCCTCATATACAGGCGTTTGGTTAAACAATTTAGGGAAAAGGCTGTCCAATTCCCCTTGAGTAGCCACCTCCTCAGGAAAGAAGTTACGCGTTGCGAAGCGCTCATGAATTGTATCCTTGTACAACTCTTTAATGGTATTGAGAGAGAGCACCCCCTCCACCTGTGGGAACTTTTGCAAATCTCTCGCCAGCATATTCCAGCGGTTAAAACCACCTGCCTTGGTAATCTTATCAGCTTCTACTCCTATGACGATCAGGTTGCCCTCCTCGCCAAATATGCTAAGGAACTTATCATACTCCTTGCTGATAGGGCTATCCTTAGGGAGCATATTGGCCTCGGAATAAGTCATGCGGATATACTTCCATTGCATGGCCAAAAGCACGGTAATTCCTATGAAAATCCCTAAGAATATATAACGATTACGCAGCACCATACGTGCCACAAATACCCAGAAATTATTTAATAACTTTCTCACTTTTTTCTCTTTCGGTTATAGGCTTAACTCGCTGCAAAGATACACATTTTTCAGTGTAGCGGACAAAATTAATACTACTTTATTTAAGTTTCGCAAATTGTTCTAAGCTGCTTCAGATAAGGGATTCAAATTAATCCATTTCATAAGTTGCTTATTTTCAGATATTATTTTTGTTATTAGTTCTTCAAAAGGTATCTCAAGAATCTCTGCTAAATCAAGAACTAATTCTCTGATAATAAGCAATATACGTTCATCTAAGGTAGGTGTCTGAGTGTCTTTCTGTATATCTTTGAATATTCCTCCAATAGTCTGATATTCAAGCTCTTTTTTGGCTAACGAGAGTAAGCTGTATTCTAACATCACAATTGATGTAGAGGCTGTCTGAGCATCAAAGTCTACAGATTGACACTTACCTAATCCTAAGTATTGTTGGCTTCTTTAAAAAAGATTTCTGTTGTCCAACGTATAGCATATATCTCAAAGGCTCTCTCAAAGTTAAGCGCTAAGTTTGTTGTCATTATACCTCTGTATTTACCTCTTTTTGAGGACTTTACAAAAAATAGTTTTATCCTTATGCCTTGAAAATCAACTATACATTCTCTATGATACTGTTTAAATTTCTTTGAGTATGTTACCTTCTTAGTAGCCTTTAACTTTCTATTTATATCGTTACAAGTCAAGCTTTTACCATTGTATAAATACTTCGTCTTACCCATTTTTATCATTCCTAAAAAATGTGCTTTTTTAGCAACAGAAGCAACTAATCTATAGCAGGTAAACCAGCTATCAACTAACACATAATCAGGCTTTAGCTGCTTAAAGGCAGACGCAAGTAACTTTATTGTCATATCCATTTTACTTTTAAAGCATTCATTTTCACGTTCTTTACCAGCACTATTTTTATCTCTTTCTTTGCTATATCTCTTTTTAGCCTCTTTTTTGCTAAGTCCTTGAGGTTTCTTTTTATTCCTTCCCATTTCTACATGTAAACTCATATCCCAAGGGAAGAAACTGGATCCGTCAAAGAAGCTCAAAAACAAGCCCTTAAAACCAAGTATATAGCTCCCTGAAACATGAGAAAAAATATATCCTATCCATTCCATTTTTCTACCTGTTTTGGGCAAATCAGTGTCATCAATAATTAGACATTTAGGTTTATTTTCTTTACCTAAGTAATTGATTTTTTCTGATTTATGTATAATTTTAAGCGTTATACAATGTACGAGTTCTCTCCAAAGAATATTTTGGTTCTTAAGTAAGCGATAGAATATATCCTTTTGAAAAGAAAATAATTTATAAATATTTGATTTACAATAATTTGCATGGTTATTAATTGAAAAGAACGGGAAAAATATGAGTAAAAACAGCTTCATTTTAGCACTAATTTTCTCGTTATTTGCCTTTTTGAAACCAAAACGCTTAAAATCTATTTTCAAAGAACGTAATGTGTTGTAAATAGCAAAGAAAGCCTTTTCACCTGTAGTAAAAAAGTTTTTTAGTTCTGATAAATTTTTCGTACCTTTGTCTCGTAGCATATTAGTATGGGTTTTGTTTTTTAGTACCACAAAGTTACTGATTATCAGCGACTTTACCAAATAATATACTACTTTTTTCTACGTTTTTTTTACTAAATCAAGCTCCGAAAGAGCTTGCGATACTTGAACATTTAATTTTAGAAGGCTATGAAAAAGAAAATATTCACATCTGCCAAGCTATTGCTGATGGGAGTTATCCTATCATGCTACCTTGTTCTTAGCGCCTGTTCAGCTCTCGCCCTTGAGTTTGAAGAGAAGGACTTGAGCATTACAAATCTTGACGGCAAGACCATTCCCATAAGGGTTGAGCTTGCTCGCTCCATACGAGAGCTGTCAAAAGGCTATATGGGGCGTGAGCATATCCCCGAAGGGACGGGTATGCTTTTTATCTTTAAAAGAGACGAAAAGTTAAGTTTTTGGATGAAAAATACACCTACCCCTCTTTCAATTGCGTTCATTAACTCGAATGGCGAAATTCGTGAAATACGCAATATGACACCCTTCAGCCGCGAAAGTGTGAACTCATCGGAACCTGTACGTTATGCTCTTGAAGTACCTCAAGGATGGTTCGAAAGGAACAACATAGGAACGGGCTGTATCATCAAACTGCCATAACCGATGAAGCTGAACGATCTCCTATACACAAAAAACAACTTGTGAAACTTAAATTAATCATTAATGCACGAGTTATAGGAAATACGCCAGTGGAGCCTCTTATCACTCTATAACAACTAAAGACTAAATAAATGATTATGAAACATATCGCAATATTCTTGTTACTATGCGTGCCTTCTATGTATGCTCAAAATCCCTTAGAAGGCGAATGGATAACCAACTCTCTGTTGATTAACTTCAAAGTGGAAGATCACAACTTATTTGTGCTTACACAAAGGAAATATGAAAGTTTTGGGTATAATACTGTATTTGGAAAGAACAACAAAAATCAGTATACCTCATATTACTTTGCCCCTTGTGGCAACGACTGTTTCCCCTCTATAACAGGTACGTTTGAGCCTATTGCCCCTTCGTATGTGCGCTTAAACGCCTTAAAATTTGAACAAAGTGGTGATTGTAAACACAGAAACGAAAAGTTACACAATGATACAGCCGACTATTACATATATAAAGTCTCAGATAAGAAAATATTCTTGGTAAAAAGCACTTCAAAAAATGAAAAAGAAGATCAAGAAAAAGCTAAAAACTATCTACTGGTAACCTGTATAAAGGATAATGTAGTGTATAACCGAAAAACAAAAATGAAAATAGAGGTTAAGGGCATGGAACCATTACCTGCACAAATAGAGAAATACGCTACTGATATACTTCAGCTGAAAAACTTCAAGATACTTGTTTACAACGGATTAGAAGATAGAGCAGCTTGGATATTCGCTGTAAAAGACCTCACTACAGGAGTTATAACCTATGTGATACAAGAAAATTATATAGATGAAAAAGGCAAAGAAGCTGTTGGCTTTTTTGACTGTACTGAAGACGAAGTAGAGAAGTTCAGGCAATAACTTCTGATAAGAAATCAGATATATTTTTAAAGAACGTATGACCTGCCTTATTATATAGAACCACTGCTTGAAGGTGCTACCCTTATAGACTTGCTCAAAGCTTATCTAAATGATGCTATTACCCATAAAAATGCCAGCCGTATAGAGTATGCTATCATTCTTGCGGGAGGATTGGGTGAGGATAAAAAGCTGTTGTCTCAATACGAAAGTTTGCTTTTGGAAACTTGGCAGCTTATAAATATGATGCTACCTTATAAGAACTGTGTTAAGACTATAACCTGTGATAATGGAACAGAGTTCTCAGATTTTAAGAGAGTTGAAAAGAAATTAGATTTACAATTTTTCTTTGCTCATCCTTATTGTTCTTGTGAGCGTGGACTTAGTGAGCATACCAATGGTCTTGTAAGGCAATATATACCTAAAGAAACTGATTTTAAAGATGTTACAGATCAAGATATAAAGACATATCAATATAAAATTAATGATAGACCAAGAAAAGTATT
>CAJZFM010000006.1 GCA_915070235.1 uncultured Capnocytophaga sp.
TTAAATACTATAACGACATGAAAAAATTACTTTTATTAGCCCTTTCTTTTGGGCTGTTAATATCCTGTAAGAAGGACGATGAAAATGGTATTCCGCCTGTGAATCCTAACAAACCACAGATAGAAAAGCCACAAGACAAGCCAGCAACTGCCTTAGAGGTAAAAGACCTAAAAGTAGCCGACTATGAGAGCTACCGAGACAAAAAGGAAAAGGTAAAACTCCATGGGGAAATCGCCGAAGTAGCCAATGGTAAATCTTACTTTAAACTCAGTGATGGAACTTTGGTGCAAATCTTTACTCATGCATTCAAAGATTTGAAAGAAGAGACTTCTCAAAAACTTAAAACCGTGGGACAAGAGCTTACCGTAGTAGGTACTTTCACTGATTTCAAAGCCAAAGATGGTTCCATCGCTAAGGAAATTATTTATGAAAGCGAAGCTGACCTTACTTTTGGTAAAACTCCTGAGGCCAAACCAGAGCAACCTGTAGTGACTTTGGAAGCCTCCACCGCTACTGTAAATGACTATCAAGCAGGAAAAACGGTAAAACTTCATGGTAATATTATCATTGAAGGAAATAAGTCCTATTTCAAATTCTCTGACAATACACTCATTCAAATCTTTGCTCCTAAGAAAACCTTTGATGCTCTTACTGATGAGGCAAAAACTAAGCTCAAAACCGCAGATCAAGAGCTTACTGTAGTAGGCGTTTTCACTGATTACCCCCTCAAAGATGGAACCGTTGTTAAGGAAATCATTTATGAAAAAGAAGCTGACCTTACTTTTGGTACTACTACGCCTCAAGCAAAACCTGAACCCACACCAGAGCAACCTATAGTGACTTTAGAAGCCTCCACCGCCACTGTGAATGACTATGAAGTAGGAAAAGTAGTGAAGATCCATGGTAACGTTACCGTACAAGTAGAAGGGAAGTATAAGAGATCTTATTTCAAATTCTCCGACGGTACCCTTATCCAATTCCATGTAAAGAATTACGAAAAAACCCTCTCTCCAGAAATCAGAACCAAACTTGAGACAGAAGGACAAGAAGTTACCGTGAAAGGTAAATTCAACACCTTTACAAAAACTGACAAGAAAACAGGTGTAAAAACTGATATTAGACAAATCGAGTACGAAAGTGCTGCTGATCTTACTTTTTAATCAGTAATCCTCAGTGGTCAGAGGTCAGTAGTCTGAACTGACCTCTGATAACTGACTACTGAATCTATAACCTTAAACTTCTAAATAAAACACATATGAAAAGATTATTTCTCCTCTTAGCGCTTGCTCCCTCACTGATGTGGAGCCAAGAGAACCTCAGGAAAAACCTTAGCGAGGACGGCAAGACCTACATTAAGGCCAGTGTATCGGCTACTCTTTGGGCAAGATATATAGATGCCAATCCCAACACTGTGGTCAATGGATCAGGGGTAAGTCGTATTACCGATGTCTCTATCCGCCGCTTGCGTATAGGGGTACAAGGCCAACTCACCCCAAGGGTCTATGTATATGGACTTTTCGGGGGTAATAACTATAATTTCACCAGCAAAGCCAAAGACAAAATCGGCATTCTTGACCTCTATGCGGATTACCAATTTGCCCCAGAGTTCACCCTCGGTTTGGGAAAATTCGGCTGGAATGGTAGCCGTAATGCTATGAAAGCCAGCGGTAGCATGATGGGCTTGGACGGGCCTGCCTTCCCTCTCTTCACCGTGAATATGAACGACGATGCGGTACGTAGCTTTGGTGGATTTGCCAAAGGACAAATCCAAAACCTAAGTTATGTATTTACCATCAAAAGTCCCTATGCGGTTACCACTGCTGAGAAAGAAGGAGTAGTCGGCTATGCCAAAAATGCCCCTCACAAACAGTATTCTGGTCATCTCAAATACGACTTTTGGGAGAAAGAAAGCAACAAAACTCCTTATACAGCAGGTACTTATATAGGTGCTAAAAAGGTGTTGAACCTCTCCTTAGGGGGTGTATATCAAAAGGATATGATGAGTGAGCTACAAGGTGGTGTACCCAAGTACTACGATTACAAGAATTTCTCTGCTGAAGTGTTCTTAGACACCCCTCTTTCCGAGAGCAATGATGCTATTACGGTCAATGCAGGTTACTATTTCACCGATTTTGGTCGTGATTATGTAAGAAATGTAGGAAATAACAACGTAGCCGATGCAGGTGCTACTGGGTATTTCAACGGAGGAGGTAATGCCTATCCTATGATGGGAACAGGAAGTACTTTCTGCCTTTTAGGTGGTTACCTCTTTGGCAAGAGTGAGAAATTCACCCCTCGTGTGCAACCTAACTTTGGTATTCAATACTCCAAGTTTGACGGGCTTAAAGACCCTATGATTGCTTATGATCTTGGTGTGAATCTCTTCCTCAAGGGACACAGCAACAAGCTCAGCCTCTGCTACCAAAACCGCCCTGTGTATAATCTACAAAAAGAAGTAGATAGCCGCAAGGGTGCCTTTATTGTACAATATCATATCGTATTGAACTAATGAAAGCCGTTATATTAGACAGAAACACACTATCTTCCCAAATGGAGCTAACCCCTCCAGAGGGGATTACCCAATGGGTAGTATATGAAAGTACCCGTCCTGACCAAGTGGTAAGCCACTTGGAAGGGGCGGATATTGCCATCACCAACAAGGTGAAAATAGGCAAGGAACATATGGACAAGCTCCCACAGCTAAAGCTTATCCAACTTACTGCCACCGGCACCGACAATATAGACAAGGTTGCCGCTGGGGAGCGTGGTATAGAAGTCAAGAACGTAGTGGGCTACTCCACCGAGAGTGTGGCCGAACACTTCTTTATGCTACTTTTGGCCGCTATGCGAGGACTGAAACCCTACCATACCGCTGTAGCGGACGGCTCTTGGCAGGCCGATGGGCGCTTTTGCCTTACCGAACCCTCTATTCTGGACTTACACACTCGTACCTTGGGGATTATAGGGATTGGAAATATTGGCAAAGCTATTACCGAGCGCGCTAAAGCTTTTGGTATGCGTGTCCTTTGGGCAGAGCGTGAAGGCAAAGCACCCCGCAATGCAGAATATACCGACTTTGACACTGTCTTGGCTCAGAGTGATGTTATTTCGCTCAACACCCCACTAACCGAACAAACGCGCCACCTTATCTCGGCTCGTACTATTGCCAAAATGAAGCGCAAGCCACTGATAATCAACGTTGCCCGAGGTGCGGTGGTAGATCCTCAAGCCGTGTATGAGGCTTTGGAAGCAGGGCAGCTACTGGGCTTTGCCACCGATGTGTTTGAAAGCGAACCTCCTGTGGATAGTGATCCCCTACTGAAACTATCCGCTCACCCCAGAGTGCTACTCACCCCCCATGTAGCATGGGCTAGCGAATATGCTTTGGACAAACTTTGGAAAAAGGTAAAAAGCCAGATTGAAGAATTTATTAAATAATGATTAATGCCAATAATGATTAATGATTAATCATTACTGGCATTAATCATTGAACATTAATCATTAATTATTGTGAGTCATCGTGTTGTGGTTACTGGTATGGGGATTTATTCCTGTATAGGTACATCTGTAGAGGCGGTAAGAGACGCCTTATATAAAGGGAAATCGGGGATCATCTTTGATCCTGAGCGCAAGGCATACGGTTATCGTTCTGCCTTGACGGGCTATGTGCCTGCCCCCCAGCTCAAGGGCGTATTGGGGCGGCGGGAGCGTATCTCCATGGGAGAAGAGAGCGAATATGCTTATATGGCTACCGTGGAAGCCCTCTCTCAGGCACGTATAGACCCTGACTTTCTCAAAGCTCAAGAAGTGGGTATCCTCTACGGGAATGACAGTGTAGCCGAATCGGTGATCCTTACCAATGACAAGATACGCGAGAAGGGCGATACCACCCTTGTAGGCTCTGGGGCGGTCTTCCGTACGATGAACTCTACCGTAACGATGAACCTCTCCACCCTTTTTGGTCTTAGAGGGGTCAATATGAGCATCAGTGCGGCCTGTGCCAGCGGCTCCCATGCAGTAGGCTTGGGCTATCTGCTCTTGCAAAGTGGCATGCAGGAAGTTATCCTATGTGGAGGGGCACAGGAGACTAACAAATACAGTATGGGTAGCTTTGACGGCTTAGGAGTCTTCTCCACTCGCGAGGACACCCCCCAGAAGGCCTCCCGCCCGTTTGATGCAGGGCGCGACGGACTGGTACCCAGTGGAGGAGCTGCCACCCTTGTTTTAGAGACCTATGAGAGTGCGCAGCGACGTGGCGTGCCTATCTTGGCCGAGATTGTGGGCTACGGCTTCTCCTCCAATGGCGGGCATATCTCCACTCCCAATGTAGAGGGACCTGCCACCGCTATGGCACGAGCCTTGGCTAATGCCCATATGCAAGCCAAGGACATAGACTACATCAATGCCCATGCCACCTCCACCCCTGTAGGCGATGCCAATGAGGCAAAGGCTATCTACCAACTATTTGGCAGTCATACCCTTGTTAGCTCTACCAAGTCCATGACAGGGCACGAGTGCTGGATGGCAGGCGCCAGTGAACTGGTGTATTCTATACTGATGATGCAAAACGACTTTATCGCCCCGAACATCAATATAGAAGCACTTGATGAAGACTCGCAAAAACTCCATATCATCACTCAAACTACCCAACAGCCTATACGCGCTTTTCTATCTAATTCCTTTGGCTTTGGCGGAACAAATTCAGCCATAATAATGGTTAATGCCATTAATGATTAATGCCATGCCCTTGCTGGCACGAGCTGCAAGAAACGCGCTGGCGGAGGGTACAACCCAAAAAAACATATAATGGAGATCTCAAGTAGAAAAATAATTATAGTCATATGTATCTTGATTCCATTTACATTTTTATCGTGTATAAGAATGCATCATAAAGGCTTATGTAAGGGATTTATCAATGAAAAATCGTTTGTATTAGGCGCATCTACAATTAAGGATATTCAAAAAAGATTCAATGCTTACAAAGATTTAGAAATTTTCCCCTATAATGATAGTCTTTATATCACTAAGATTGAAGAAAAAGAAGGTTTTATAAAGATATTATCTCAAAAAAGATTTCTATTTAAGGATAGTTTGCTTCAAAAAGTCGAATTGGTAGTAAGTACAAGTTGTTGTTGGAATAATGATTTCAAAGAAGACGATTTTGCAGAGCATAAAGATGAAATTTTTAGCGCCTATGACGAGTACATTTATACCATAAAATCAGAAAATTCAGCATCAAAATGCTTTCATTTTCAAAGTATTGATACGACCCTATTTCATAAAACCACGCTATTTAAGTGGGAAGAATCTGACCTACAAAAAAGCCATTAACTATATTATAAATCCCCTGCCGGTATATTAATCATTATTGGCATTAATTATTGATTAACATGAAACACTTTTATTTTATCTGTTTTCTTAGCGTTCTCGTTAGTGGGTGGGTATATGGAAAGCCCCTTGTGGAGGTAGGGGGAGAAAGTCCTCCGCTCTTTTGGGAAGCCTCGGTGGAGGTGGAGGGAGAAAAGGTATATCTGATTACTCAATATACCATAGGTGATGGGGTTACTTCTTTGTCTTGTACTAAGACACCAGTGCCTATCAGTCCTCGTGGGGTACAAATGATTAACTATGATGAAGATTGGCTTATAGTTGCCAATGAGGATTATCACTACTACATCTGGGGATACCACAGTGAGGAAGCGAAAGTAATCCCACTATTTCCCACCCGAGAAGTGAGTGAGGTAATCGCGAGAGGACACATCTATTTCACCCAAGGAACTTGGTATTATCTTGACTATGCTAAGCGCTCATCATACGAAGATCCTATTGAGATTACTAAAGAAGTCCTCACCGACTTTCCTACCCAAGATGTGGTTGTCCTACATACCTCTGAGACAAAAACCCTCCTAAAGGACACCCATAAGGTATATATGTACCGAGAAGAGAGCTATATGGAGAGAAGTATTGAGGTTGTAGAGGGGTTGGACGCCCAAAAGGTATGTTGGGTAGAGGGCGGTTATGGCTCTTATGGTTACCTATGTGATTATCTATATGATGAGGATACTTTCTATATAACTAAGTATGACTTTCCTCGGTTAGATGATTATACAGAGGAATTTACTCGCGAAGGATTCACCCAGAAATTCACCGAAGGAACGCTTGTTCGTTATGGCCAGAAGACACACAATAATGGCGCTTTTTGGGATTTCCATGACGGGCGCTTGTGGTTCTGTGAAGGCTTTGCTATCATTCCCAGAGAAGATATAACCTACGAGGCGTCACTGGATTTGCTCCAAAAGGACGGGAAGTACTACAGAGACTATTCCCATTATTACAACCGAGACCTTGATGATTATTATCGTCCGATAGACCTCTCAGCCGTAAAGAATCCTCAACAATTGCGTATTATTGAGATGCCTAAAGACTCCTATTTGTCCAAATATCTCTTTTATTACGATGGTCTTGCCTATTATGTAGTCTATGAGAATCGGTTTTTCCCTATGGAAATCAGTCCATTGCAGGAAAAGATACTCTCAGCAAGTGAAAGGTATAACACCACTCATTCAGGCGAAGAGTTTGTTCTTATAGATGGTAAAATGGTTTTCTATTACCTTCGGTGGATAGAAGACATAAAAGGGTTCAAAAACCGCCCTTTTTGCCCTATTGAAGTCACCTGCGAGCTATCCCTTAACTCTCCTTTGAGGGATATAGGGGTCGGATATGTTACCCAAGATTGGCTTATCTTAGGTGATTATTGTATCAGGAACCTCACAGACTACCAAAGCCTTAGCTTTGTTGGTGCTACTAAGGATATGAACCTATACCTTTCCTATAAGGCAGCTCCTACCTATTACTACTTCAAGGACAAAAATCGGAAGTACTGCTATAAATATACGGATAAGAAGTTCTCGCTTGTCAGCGAAGAGAAGGACGTATGCAATATAGTGAAGAGTGAAGAGTGAAGAGTGAAGAGTGAAAAATGAAAAGTGAAAAAATCTTTGGTTTTTAGCGAAAAAAATCGTATTTTTGTGTCATCAAAATGTAATAACTTTATGGGTTCGTACCCATGGGTTCTTTTAAATATTTACTTATCATGAAAGAAAAAATAGAAAAAATGAGAAACGGCAAAGGCTTCATCGCTGCCCTTGACCAAAGTGGAGGAAGTACTCCTAAAGCCTTGAAACTCTACGGTATAGAGGAAAGCGCCTACAAGAACGATGCCGAAATGTTTGACCTTATCCACCAGATGCGTACCCGCATTATCAAGAGTCCTGCCTTCAATGACCAGAAAATCCTTGGAGCTATCCTCTTTGAACAAACTATGGATAACAAGATTGACGGCAAATACACCGCTGAATATCTTTGGGAAGAAAAACATATCCTTCCTTTCCTAAAAGTAGATAAAGGGCTTGAAAACTTGGACGAAAACGGGGTACAATTGATGAAACCTATCAGCAACCTTGCCGACCTACTCAAAAGAGCCAACGAACACCATGTATTTGGTACTAAGATGCGTTCGGTAGTGAAAAAAGCATCCAAAGCAGGTATTGCAAGCATTGTTGCCCAACAGTTTGAAGTAGCTGCTCAAATCATCGCTGCTGGTTTGGTGCCTATTATTGAGCCTGAAGTAGATATCAATATTCCTGACAAAGCAGAAGCAGAGGCTATTCTCCGTGAGGAAATCCTCAAACACTTGGATAAACTTCCTGCCACTTCCGATGTGATGCTTAAGCTCACCCTCCCTACTGTAGCTAACTTCTACGAACCTCTTACTAAGCACCCAAGGGTAGTACGTGTAGTAGCCCTTTCTGGTGGTTATTCTCGCGAAAAAGCCAATGAGATCCTCGCTAAGAACCATGGTGTGATCGCCAGCTTCTCCCGTGCGCTCTCCGAAGGCCTTTCTGCACAACAATCCGATGCTGAGTTCAACAAAACCCTCGCTGATTCTATAGAGGGTATCTATGAGGCATCCATTAAATAGTGAATAGTGAATAGTGAATAGTGATTAATGATTAGTGACTAATGGTTAATGATTAATGATTAATGATTAATGATTAGTGACCAATGATTAGTGAGTAACGACAGTGATTAGTGATTAATACCATAATAGATTAGTCACTAATCACTTGTCATTAGTCACTAATTAACTGCTTCTACGGTGATTTGTTCGTTCTTCATCATCTCGCGTAGAATGGTTTCTATGCCTTGCTTGAGGGTACGCTTGGAGGAAGGACAGCCATTGCAGGCACCTTGGAGGAGTACCTTAACTACTTGGTTTTGCTTGTCATAGCTGACAAACTGTATATTACCGCCGTCGCTGGAGACCGCAGGCTTTACGTATTGGTCTAAAATAGCGACAATCTTTCTCGAATACACATCGCCCAAGGAGGGTAAGCCCTTAGGCCTATCCTGCTCTGTTACGGAGACTTTCACTACTGGTTTTCCTTCCATAAGATACAGGCGCAAAAACTCCCTTAGTTCCATCATAATATCTTCCCATAACACTCTGGGTTGGCGAATGATAGAAATGTAATTACTATCAAAAAACACTTCCTTGATATAAGGCAGTTTAAAGAGTTCGGTAGCCAAAGGCGACTCTGCCGCTTCTTCGGGGGACTTATATTCGTACACACGGCTGACGAGCTTCTTGTTGGCTACAAACTTCATCGCCATAGGGTTGGGGGTACTCTCCACATAGATTGTAATAGGAATACGCTTGGCAGGTACAGGCTCCTGAGTAGGGGTTGTCTCTTGCTCTATAATAGGGCGGCCTGCCGAAAGATAGTTCTCCACCTCTTGGGCGACCTCCTGAGCCACATCCTCCCACTTGACAATAGGTAAGGCTTCCAAGGCAATGAAATTGGCCGAGAAATAAACTGTCTTGACAAAGGGCAGTTGTAGGAGTTCTTGAGCCAGAGGCGAGTCTGTAGCGGGTGTATCGCGCTCATATTGGTAATTGCCCTTAACTAAGACCTCTGGGGCTTCGAGCTTGATAATGGCAGGGCTGGCTGTGTATTGTATCTGTAGTTTCATTTTATAATCTCAATGGCTTTCTGCAATAAAAGGTTGTTAGGTATGGAGATTTGCGCTCCTGAATCGGTTTTGAGCAGCGTATAGAAAGAGCTGATGTCCTTGATCTCGGCCTCAATCGGCATATCCTTGTCCATAACACGGATTCTGTCGCCTATCTTGAAGGGAAAGGAGAAGAAGAGAATGATTCCTGCCGTTACATTGCTCAGTATAGACCATTGGGCAAAGAAGCCTACCCCTACTACGGTGAGTATAGAGGAGATAAAGAGGAATATCTGGTCGGGCTTTACCCCCCAAATGGAGATGAGCACCAAAAGGAGCAGGGCCGCGAGTAGGACATCAATATACTTTTTGACTAGCTGGGTACGTGCTTTGGGGAATTCTGACTTGGCTCCCATTTTCGTCACTAAGGAATCGGCAAAGCGCTTAACCACGAAATAGACAATAAGCGTTACCCCTGTGGCGACAATAAAGGGATATTTTTCAAGGGCAAAATCTATGATAACCATACTTTTTAGTGAACAGTGATTAGTGATTAGTGAACAGTGATTAGTGATTAGTGATTAGTGATTAGTGAACAGTGATTAGGGGGCAAAGATACAACATTTTGAAGGAAAAGTCAAGGGAATAATGAGCCGATGAGCATTTTGTCCTTTACCTCATTAACCCTTTTTGTACTCTCCCAAATTGACTTTTTTGCTCTTTACCTAATCAGCGCAGCGCTTTTTGTTCTTTAACCAATCAGCTTACAACCCATATTTCTCCGTTGTGGTATTCTGCTAAGAAGATTTCGGAGGCGCTGTTATAGCCTTGTTTTTGGAGTTCTTCCAGTAGCCATTGTTCAGTTTTATCCACATCTTCTAAGCAGGGGGCAAAAGTAAGGATAAATTGCCAATTAGCAAATAAGCCCATTGTCAATAAATAAAGGATAAAAAAATTAACAATTAATAATTAATAATTAACGATTAAATTTGTATTTTTGCCACAAGAGTTCTATTGATTATAAGAAAATACCTATATATCTAACTTATTAAAAACCAAAAAATTATATTCCATTTTATGAAATTTTTCTTATCACTATGTTTTTTGTTTTGCACCTCTTTCGCCCTATCGCAACCGCTATGGGAGCATAGAGCCTTACAGTATAACCAATATAGCATAGGAAAGGACTTTTTCAATATCAACCAACCCTTACAGGTAAGCGATGAGGGGGAACTGCTTTTCTCACCTGAGGAGAACCTATTGTATGCCCTGCACAATACTGAAGTAGAGGAGTATTTCAAAGGGGAAGATGTAGGGGTATTCCTTAAGAAATACAAGCTACAAGACAGGTATTTTTTTGGTTTTAGCAGAAGTATCTATGTAGGCAATGATTACAACCAACTTGCTGTTCAGAAGGTTGGCTATGTGGGGGCACATTATTCGCATTTTATCTTGATAGATAAGACTATCTACTTCACGGCTACCTCACCATCGGAAACCGCTTTTAAGCTAATGAGTTATGATGGGCATTATTTTCAAGAGATAGAGGAGCGCTCTACTTTTATCTATGCCATTCCTATCAATAGTGTTCCTTATTGTTGTGTATTAGGCGAGAAGACAACTGATATAAGGAGTCTTGTTCCTGGGGGGGACGCTCAGACCTTCCCATGGGCTTTTACCCCTATCTATATGCACTCAATAGGAGACTTCTACTTTATCAAGCCTGAAAACGATGGCCTATTTCACTATGCCCATACCCTAACGACCAAAGTCTTGCCAGCGAATAGGAATGAGAACAAGAACTTTGGTCGCTATTACCTCTATAACGATGGCAACGAGCTGATACTATATGACTTAGAAAAATATTTGGAACCTATATCGGTTACCACCGCGATCAAGTCGGCCTACTATAAGGCTTATTCGGAGGACTCCCAAAGCCTCTATTTGGGAAGTAATAATCAGCTTACACGACTATTTACTTACCTGAAGACTTATCCAAGACTCTATAACGACACCAATAGTGACCGCCTTTTTGCTCTTGCACTGACCCCCTCGGGCAAGCTATGGGCAGGTAGCTACAATGGTGGGTTTTCGGTAATTGATCAGAACAAACTTATTAAGAGTCCGCTCAAGAGAATACAAATGAACTATGGAGCACTTGCCATAGGGGAGAAAGTACTCTTTAATAATGCTCATAAGGGGTTATTCCTCTTTGAGTCGCCGACGAGTTATACCAAAGTGAATGATACCATTGTCTCTCACTTCAACTTCCTTTCTGCCGAGAAAATTCTCTATACCGATGTAGAAGATTATGGATTGGCTTATAAGCCCTTAGCACAATTAGAACAAAAGCAAGTCCCTTGGAAATCCATCGGGAAGAAAGAGGGCTTGACCCTTAGCCACTGTCAGGGTATTGCTCAGGACAGCAAAGGTTATATTTGGACGATTTCCATGCAGGGAGTTGCCCGTTATGATCCACGAACCAATAAGGCACAGACACTCTTGCATGACAAGCAACAGTCCCCCCTTAGGGGCTATACACTGCTATCCGATACCCATAGCACCTTATGGTTAGGTAGCGAGAGTGGCCAACTCTATTACTACACCCCTACTGATCGGGAGCAGGTGGATATGGCGGATTTTCACCTTTTGGAACACCCCCTATTGCTGGGTAATGACCGCCCTATCGTCTTTCTGCACCAGTGGCGGGACTACCTCATCGTAGGGGTAACCAATAAGCTCTTTGTTGTCTCCCTGAGCGAATTTGCCAAAGGCAAAGCCAATGTGCGCTACCTGAATCCCTATGCGATGAACCTGCAAGACCCCTTGGAGCGTGCTTGCGTGGCCAGTAACCCGAAGGACAACCATATCTGGTTTGCCTCCTCCAATATGCTTTTCCGTTGGGACATTGCCCAATGGCTCTCTTTGGCTAACTTCAAGGTAGAACCCACCCTGACAATCAACACAGGAAAGAATATCTATAAATCTCGCGTAAATAACCCTATCTCTTTGGAAGACAACGAAAACTCTTTTGAAATACGGCTCCATTACCAAAGCAAAGACAACCTCCCTCGCTATGTGATACCCTCCCTATATATGGATAAGCAAGAGGACGCCATAGAGCAGGGAAGCCTTACCACCGATACCGAATATCGCTACCAAAACCTTTCAGCAGGTAACTATGTTTTCTCACTGACCGTTTGCCAAAACGATGGGACATATACTATTTTGCAATACCCTATCATCGTCAAGCGCCCTATTTGGCAAAACAGCTATTTCTGGCTGGTGATGATCCTTATTCCCGCCTTCACAGGGCTTTACCTACTCTACAACATGAGGCGTATGGATAGGCAGGATAGGGAAATTGCACTGCTTACCATAGGTAACCTCGGTAAGCAATTCCGCCCGCACTTTATGCTCAATGCCCTCAATAGCCTTGGGGCGGAACTCTATGACAATCTCCATGCTGAGCGTATCATCTCCCATATAGGAGAGAATATCTCAATCATGCATCGCTATTCCCAAGAACAAACCCCTTTCATTCCTTTTAGTCAGGAATGGAAGCTCACCGAGAATACCATTGCCATACAGCGGGAGATCTTCCTGCCCGACTTGCAAGTACAGATTGAGAATATAGAGGCTATCCCCTCCAACTATCGTATGCCTATGGGAATCCTACAAGTGATCGTGGAAAACTCCCTACTACATGGACTCAGACACAGGACAGAGCCTCCTCAGCTACTGCGTATTGCCTTCTGGGAACGAGCCAATATATACGGTATCAGTATCTCCGACAATGGGGTTGGGGTGGCTGCCTCCAAGAAATATGCGGGGGTACAGCGACATGGCACAGGGCTGAAGAATATACAGCGTATCCTTAGAATTTTGGATAAGCACTTTGATGATGCTATCACCATTTCCATGACCGACAAGGACAAAGACGATCCTAAGTACCCTGGTACCATTACTATTATACATCTCAAAAAATCCATTAATTATGAAAAAATCAATCTTTAAATACCTTGTTATAGAAGATGACAAGAGTATCTGGAAGAACATCTCCGCCCGTATGCAGAAGTTCCTCCAGTGGAAAGCTGTTCCCTTTACCGATAGCTTAGAGGAGGCCATCACTCTGATAGACACCCATCGCCCTGATCTTATCTTCTCCGACTGGAGTATCCGCGGGGGCAATGCCTACCCTATCCTTACCCATATTCACCAGAGTTCAGGATACACACCCTATATTATCTTTTTTACAGGCTACCAAGGGGAAAATCCCGAAATCCCACAGATTGTTTTTAACGAATTTCCTTTGGTCAAAAAATACCTTGTTAAGCCTATTTTTCAGCAACTTACCGAGAACCTCACCCAGTATATAGCCGAGGCAGAAGCCATAGCCGAAGGAGAGCAGGAGACGCCTGTTTTCATAGAGAACTACCTCAAGCAGCAGGTACGAATCTTCCCCAAGCAGATTCTCTGTATTTTGCAAGATGAGGAAAACCCACGCCTGAAGGTACTTCACAGCTTATCAGGGCAGGCCATACAGCTCAAGCAGACTTGGGAAGAGATCCATCGCTTCTGTGTGGAGCACCAGCTCTCTATCTTTGTCGCCAATACCCGAAAGGCAATTGTCAACCGTGAATACATACTACGCATGAACCGTCCGTTCCTATGGCTTGAAGGCGGCTTGCGTATTCAGGTCTCTCGTGAACAGTGGCCTTTGCTCAGCTCAGAAAGCTAAAAAAACACCCCTTTTTACCTTTCGTGCGTAAATACCTACACTTCGTGCGCAAAAATACTGATTTCCCTTGACAAATACGAAAAAACTACTACCTTTGCAATGTCAAACAGAGAGAGAATGAGTGTTCATACCACTTAACAGATACCTCTGTATGATGTTATAAAGAATAGATTTTTTTGCGTTTTTTATTTTAGACAGTGAGGAATAAAGCACCTTCGCCTCAAGGAAAAGAAACTAAACCCAAAAGCCCATACCTAACTAATAGGACAAGGTGCTTGGTTCTTTGCTGAAAGCGCAACCATATAGAAAAGAAAGTTTTCATCTCTTTATATAGTAATTAGATTTTTTGTGTTTTTATTTTAGATTAGAGTAAGGAGATAGGTCTCCCCAACAAGAGACTTATCTCTCTCCTCTCTAATTGAAAAGCAAAAAGAGATGACAATCACTTGGCAATTCTCAGATTAACCAATAATACTCGTGGAATGAAATAGTGAACCATTACCTTTTATTTATTGTCTTTTTGGAGTCAGTCGCCTGAGCAAGGATTTTCGTGAAACAAACAACTAATTTTATCTCTCTAAACATTCATAAGACAACTAAACAATCGTATATCAACTTTTATCTCCGTAGGAGATGGTAAATGAAAGGTAATACTATCACTAAAAAATCTTCAAAGAAAATTAAGTGCATTTTTTCATACAAGAAAGGGGAAAGGGCTGTTTCTAAAAGTGGTAGAACAGTCTTTTCTTATTTTTTTCCGGTACTTCCATAGCCTCCTGTGCCACGTTCTGTTTGGGAAAGTTCCTCTACGAGGACGAATTGCGCTACTTCATGCTTGGCGATGACCATTTGGGCGATACGCTCTCCGTTGGCTACTTCAAAGCGCTCCGCTGAGAGATTAATCAGCAAGACAGAAATCTCCCCCCTATAATCGGCATCTATAGTTCCTGGTGAGTTCAGTACGGTAATCCCGTGCTTGAGTGCCAGCCCACTACGCGGACGCACTTGCGCCTCATAGCCCTCTGGTAGTTCTATATAAAGCCCTGTGGGAATGAGCTTGCGCTCCATAGGCTTAAGAATAACGGTTTGCTCAAGGTGTGCTCTTAAGTCCACCCCTGCCGACCCTGTGGTCTGATACGCGGGCAATGCATGCCCTGAACGGTTGATGATTTTTATTTCCATATCTTTTAAATTAAGAGTGAATAGTGAATAGCGAATAGCGAATAGCGAATAGTGAATAGTGAATAGTGAATAGCGAACAGTGAACAAATCATGGCACTTTTCACTATTCATTTTTCATTTAGATTGTTTTTTTACTTTTAAGCCTATAATAATTCCATAGATAAGAAAAAGGCCACTTCCTATCCATATATTTCTGTCCAATACATAGAAGTACAAGAGCGAAAAGGCTACCGATAGCCCTAAGAAGCCACCAATGTGTGTCCAATTGTATGGGACAGGGTATTGGCGCTGTCCGAGCCAGCCCGATAGGCACATCATACCCCCATAGGCTAAGAAGGTTGCTACGGCAGCTCCCATATAGCCCCACAGAGGAATAAGGCTGAGGTTGGCCACCACTGTAATCACCCCACCTACTACGGAAATCAGCGCCCCCCAATAGGTACGGTCGGTTACCTTGTACCAAACCGACATGCTGTGGTATAGCCCCAAGCACAGATTGGCCATCAGTACAAAAGGGACAATCTTGAGCCCCTCCCAATAGGCTTTGTTAGGAATCAGCAGCCACTTGAGTTGGTCTATATATACGCAAACAAACAGCAGTATACCCCCTGCAAAGATAGAGAAATACTCGGTTACCTTTGCATAGGTCGCAGGAGCGTTCTTATCTGCTGCATTGGAAAAGAAAAATGGCTCTACTCCCAGCTTATAAGCGGTAATAAAGAGTGTCATAAAGACCCCCATCTTATAACAACCCGCATATAGACCTACCACAGCATCGGCCTGATCGGCGGGGTAGAGCATACGGATAAAAACGCGGTCAAAGGCCTCATTGACCGAGAAGGCAATCCCTGCTACCAATACAGGAAAAGCATAGCGAATCATCTGCCTCCAGAGTATGCGATCCCACAGTAGGCCAATTCGCCTATAGAGTGGCAACATATAGAGAAAGGTCAGCAAGCTGGCAATAAGATTGGCTATGAAGATGTATTGGGTCTTGTCAGCGATAAAGGTAAAGGTAGGCAGCTCATACCCTTGTCGCTCTAAGTAGGGTAGGTAAAGCAGGAAAAGCAAGTTAAGCCCCAGATTAACCACCACATTGCCTATCTTGATCAGTGAATAGTGCAGCGACTGCCCCGCATTGCGCAACCAAGCAAAAGGGATAGCCACCAGTGCGTCCAAGGCTAAGATCCATACAGCATAGCGGATATAGGCCGCAGGATAGCTAAGCCACCGTGCGATATACTCACTACAGAGCAAGGCTACCAGCAAGAAGCCCAACGAACTTACCGCCAAGGAAACAAGGCTTGTGGAGGCTACCCTTTTGGGATCCGCCTCCTTGTTCATAAACCTAAAAAAGGCCGTTTCCATACCATAGGTCAGCAGTACATTGCCCAATATCATATAGGCAAAAAGTCCCTGATAGAGGCCATATTGTGCCTGAGAAAGGGTCTGTGCGCTGGTATGCAGTGGAGTCAGAACTAAGTTCAGCACTCGTGGCATCACCGTGGCCAGCCCATAAATCGCTGTATGCTTAAATAATCGCTTTATACTCAAGGGAAATTATTTTAACCGCGCAAAGATACGAAATAATTAGCTAATTATTTTCTTGACTTTTCTCTTAGAATGTCGTATTTTTGCATTTCAATAGTCAGTTGTTATTCACTGTACTCTAAAATAAAAACTATCATGATAAAAAATAGTCTTCCTAAAGCTATATCCTATGAGGCGTTTGAACACCTTATAGATCGTCTTCTCTTAGAAGGAAAAACAACAGGCGAGGATCAAAGTGAGTTCATGGTATCCCTTACCAAGCTCAACCGCCAGCGTATGAAACGCATAGACAATACCTTAGAGTTTAGCCCTGAGCAGCTTGCCCCCTTTAAGCAAATTGCCAAAGGCCAATTATGGCTGGTGATTTCCGAGGCGTGGTGTGCCGATGGAGCGCAGATTGTCCCCGTACTGGCGAAAATTGCCCAAAGCAACCCGCTTATTGACCTTAAGATTGTTCTTCGTGATGAAAATCCTGATCTGATGAACCAATATCTGACCAATGGTGGTAAGGCGATCCCAATTCTTATCATAGCCGATGCTCAAAGCCTTGAGGTGCTCCATGTGTGGGGGCCACGCCCTAAGGTAGCCACCCAGATGGTGGAAGCCTACAAGAAGGAACATGGCAAGCTCACTCCTGAGTTCAAGGAAGATCTACAAAAATGGTATAACCAAGACAAAGGGCAGAGTATCCTTAGCGACTTACAAGCCTTTTTTAAATAAATTCTCGTGAAAATAGTTATTTCACCCGCCAAGCGAATGGACAACCATTCGCCATATCCTCTTGTAGTGCCCAGCCAAGCGATTTTCCAAGCGGAAATCCTTCAGGTGCATAAGGTGCTAAAGGAGCTACCCCCTGCTACACTGTCGGAGCTGATGGATATTTCGCCCCGCTTGGCCGATGTTAGCTGGCAATACCACCAAGCCCTTTCCCTCCCCTTCACTCAGAAGAATGCACGCCCTGCTATTTATACCTATCATGGTGATGTATATGAGGGATTAGATGTTTCGTCCTTGAGCCAAGAGGAGGTACTTAGGCTACAGGGTTCTTTGCGTATTCTCTCAGGTCTTTATGGTATTCTAAAGCCCTTAGACCTCATTGCCCCTTATCGGTTGGAGATGGGTATCAAGCTCGCTGTAGGAGGGCAGGCCAACCTGTATGATTTTTGGCGTAAGAAAATCACCCAAGCCCTGAATAAGGAACTTGAGGAAGGGGAAACTTTAGTGAACTTGGCCAGCGATGAGTACTTCAAGGTGATAGACACCCAAGCGCTCAAGGCGAAAGTCATACATGTGGCTTTTAAAAGCTGGCGCGGCGACACCCTCAAGACCATAGTTCTCTATACCAAGCGAGGGCGAGGCCTTATGTCACGCTACATTGCCCAAGAGCAAATCACCGATCCCGAAGACCTCAAAGGCTTTCACCTTGGAGGATATCAGTATGCAGAGGAATTGTCATCAGAAAACGAACTAGTGTATGTAAAGGGGTAATCCCCCTAACCCCCGAAGGGGGAAGAAAGTGTAAATTATCATAGAAAAATTGCCATTAAAAGGGCGAATTGCCATTCGCCCCTACAAGACTTAAAAAAATGCACAAATCAGGATTTGTAAATATTATAGGAAACCCTAATGTAGGGAAATCCACGCTGCTGAACGCCTTGGTAGGCGAACGGCTTTCTATTATCACCTCTAAGGCACAGACCACGCGACACCGTATTTTTGGAATCGTCAGCGGGGAGGACTTTCAAGTGGTCTTCTCCGATACCCCTGGGATCATCAAGCCTGCTTACCAATTGCAAACCTCCATGATGGACTTTGTCAAAGATGCCTTTGAGGACGCTGATATTCTTATCTATATGATAGAGATCGGTGAGAAAGACCTCAAGGACGAGGAATTTTTCAAGAAAATCAATCAAGCTAAGGTGCCTGTGCTTGTGTTAATCAATAAGATTGACCGCTCCGATGAGGCTACCGTCAAGGAAGCCTTGGCCTATTGGCAGGAGAAAGTGCCCAAGGGAGAGATTTATGCCATTTCTGCTTTGGAGAACTTCAATGTGGAGCCGCTTTTCCATCGCATTTTGGAGTTATTGCCTGAATCCCCTGCCTTCTACCCGAAAGACCAGCTGACTGATAAGCCTGAACGCTTCTTTGTCAATGAAACTATCCGTGAGAAAATCCTGCTCAATTACAAGAAGGAAGTTCCTTATTCAGTAGAGGTAGAGACAGAGACATTCAGTGAGACGGAAGAGATCATTCGCATTCGTAGCATCATCATGGTTGAGCGTGAGAGCCAAAAGGGTATCATCATAGGTCACCGTGGCGAAGCCCTCAAAAAGGTAGGGATACAAGCCCGCTATGATTTGGAGAAATTCTTTGGTAAGCAAATCCACTTGGAACTCTATGTCAAAGTCAATAAAAACTGGCGCTCCGATCTGAAACAGCTCAGACGATTCGGATACACGAATTAGTGAATAGTGATTAGTGATTAGTGAATAATATATTTGGTGTGAGTTTGTTGCTCGTGCTTAACCAATGTTGTTAGAGGACTATAATCCTTTCATGCTAAACCCCTAAAACCCTATTATAAAAAATGTTATTACAAATTCTCTCTTACTGCTTACCATCGGTCATAGTGGCCGTGATAGCTTACTTGTTGTTTCAACAGCATTTTAAGAATGAGGACAGAACCAGGCAATGGCTTCTTCAAAAAGACCTGCGAAAAGAGGCACTTCCCTTGCGCTTACAGGCTTATGAGCGCCTAACCTTACTGCTTGATCGTACCAGCCCTCAGAAACTTGCCTTGCGAATCGCCCCTACTTCTCAGGACAAAATGGCTTACGAACTGTTGCTCATTGAGCATATCAATGCCGAGTATGAGCATAACATCACGCAGCAAATCTACGTAAGTGGCAACCTGTGGAATGTGATTCTTATCAGTAAGAACACGACCCTACAGATTATCCATCGCATCGCTGCTGATGAGGCTATTGGTGATGCTCAAAAACTACGTGAGGCCATCATTACTGAATTTACCGACAAGCCTTCCCCTTCTACCCATGCTACCGCCCATGTAGTGAGCGAGGTAGCAAACTTTATATAAGTGAAGACCATTAAATGAAAAACAAAAAGAGAAGCGTGAAAAACAACTATTCACTCTTCTCTTTTAACTATTCACTTTTTATTGTTCGCTTTTCACTTTTTGGGGTCTTGACCACTTAGGTTTTTCACCCAAAGCAGGTATTTTAGAATCTGCTGCCTCCACTGTAGTAGGTTGTGGGTGTTTCTCGAAAGGCTTTTGGG
>CAJZFM010000007.1 GCA_915070235.1 uncultured Capnocytophaga sp.
CTTAAGAACTCCCATGACCTCCCTAAAGAACTCTTGGACTATATCCGCTTTATCGAGAAGGAAGTGGAGGTTCCTATTACCCTAGTATCGGTAGGGGCTGACCGTACACAAACCATTGTTTTCTAAATCAACCCGCTGAGAATGAAGCATATATACCTATCTTTCCTATCCCTTACCGCTCTTGTGCTGACTACTTCCTGCAATACTGATGGGGAGATCCGCCAAGTAGAGGGGAACATATTGGGAACATCGCTCTTTACACCTAAAAAGGACTCTATTGCACTGGAGTTCAACAATATAAAAGTTAGTGCTATACAGACCAATAGCCAAAACAACCCGATCCTTGGCCAGCTTACCCAGGGAAGTCTCGGTACGACCAATGTGGCCTTGGTAACCCAAGCCTTACTCTCTAGTGCCAACCCTACCTTTGGGGAGAAGACACAAGAGCAAGAGGCCTCTTCCTACAATGAGAATGAGACCGTGGAAAAGGTGTACCTTTATTTGCCTTTCTTTTCTACTGAGAAGAATATACAAGACCCCTCCGATGCTAAAAAGACGATCAAAACTTATACCTTAGACTCTATCTATGGTGGAAAAGAGGCATCTTTCACCATGAAAGTGGAACAACTCAACCACCACCTAAGGGATATCAATAGCCAATTGGAATCACAGGTATATTACTCCAACGAGGTTTTCCCTACTGCCGCAACCTTGGCTGAGGTCAATGTAGCGGGAGCCAGCAACAATCCTATTGTTCGTTATCAGTTTGACGACCCTACCACCCAGACCAATGAGGCAACTAAGGAGAAAGACCGCCTTGCCCCTGGTTATCGTATAGAACTCTCCCCTACCCTCTTCCAAAGTCTGCTCTTGGACAAGGAAGGTGATAGCTCCCTTAGTAGTAACGACAGCTTCCGCCAAGTACTCAATGGCTTGGTGATTTCTACAGCCAACTTCTCCTCTGGCCTTCTGGCACTTATCAATCTGAAAAACGCTAAGATTGAGGTGGAGTATAACTATCAGTTCCAAAAGGACGGCAACACTTATACCAAGAAGAAGTCCTACGAACTCTCCTTAGGTGGTATCAGCTTTAACCAATACACTGTTTCTGACGATACGGTTTCCCTCTCTCAAGATGCTATCTATCTCAAGGGCGGGCAGGGCTATGTTGCTGAACTAACCATACCCGAGAGCAACCCTGTCTTCCAGATGCTTAAGGCTAAAAAACCTATCATCAATCAGGCAGATTTATACCTATATGTGGATAAAACTAAGGTGAATCTCACCCAACAGCCTCCTTATATACTCATATACAATGCTACCAAAGGCCTCCCTCTATATGACTATAGCGCTGAGATTTCTGGCAATACCTCCAGCAATGATATTGTCTCTATTGGGCGCCTGACAAAAGATAGTAAGGGAGATTATTACTATCATTTTTACCTAACTGACCACCTTACAAGCCTTGTAAAGAATGGTTCTGACAATGTGAAAATAGGTTTGGCCGTCTCCACTCACCTCTCCCAAGATACCAAAAGTACTGTTTCGGCTATGAGAAGTATCTCTTATAAGAATAGTGCTAATGAGGTTAAGAAAACCGTCTTAGGAAATGCTGAAAACACGCTCTATACAGTAGTTTATGGCAATGGCAACCAAGTTCCTGAAGGTAAAAAACTAAAACTTATGGTGTATTACACTCTTACAGAGTAATAATTACAAATCCAAAACCACCTGATAATCATTTGCTTTGAGATACTCCAAAAACTGCTCCAATACATGGAGGGTACGCTCGGAAGTATCGTGCATGAGAATGATATTCCCTTGGTTTAACTTAGAGACAACTCGGCTCCATAGCCGAGTTTCGTCTTTTATAACCGTATCTAACGAACGTATATCCCAGCCTATTACCCTCTTGCCTGTACGCCTTACGGCTCTGGCTATATGTGGATTGGTAACCCCATAAGGGGGACGGAAATAAGGAGTCTCTACCCCCAACTGCGCCAAGAGTGCATCGGTTTGTTGTATCTCTTGGGTCATAGCAGCTGTGGAAGCAAAGCAATTCTGGGGGATATGGCTATAGGTATGATTGCCTATCAGGTGTCCCTCGTCCTTAATCCGCTGAACTATCTGTGGGTATTGCGCTATTTGTCGGCCTATGCAGAAGAAAATAGCCTTAGCCTCATATCGGTTGAGTAAATCCAAAAATAGCGGCGTTAGCTCCGTAGGGCCATCATCAAAGGTAAGTACCACCTGCCGCTTTTGCTTATTTTTCAAACGACAAAGAGTAGGCACAAAATAGCCTAAACGGATATCAAACACCCCCCAAGAGAGCAACCCCACAAAGAGTAACCCCAAGGCAAGGTAATACCCCCAGCCCCATGTATAGCAATAACCTACTCCAATCCCAAGGGCTAAGAGTAGGCAGTTATAGTAATGCTTAGTCATTTTAGTAACAATCGGCTAATAGTTGTCCATTGGCCTTATAATAATCCGCGGAAAAGGGAGTGAGTTCTCCCAGCCATGTGGTAACATCCTTATACATATCCAAAGAACCACAGATCATCACCACCCCATCACTGGTTAGTACCTCTGTAAGTAGTGCGGCATCTCTCTTGAGCAAATCGGTCACATAGCCTCCATCGGTCTCCCGTGAGTAGATCAGAGAGAACTGCTTGACCTTTCCTTTTTGCTGCTGTGTTTCAAAGAAACGACGATACTCGGCAGCCATAGCATCATTATGGCGCAATCCTAAGTATACATGAACTTCAGCTTGCTTGTTTTGGTCGGCCATACCCAAGAAAGGTGCTACCCCTGTTCCGTTGGCTACAAGCACTACCTTTTTGGCTTTCTTAGGAAAATGGAAAGATGGGTTAGGCACGATTCGCGCTAAGAAAGTCTCCCCCTTCTTGAGCTGGTAGAGATAGCCTGAGCCTAATCCGTGTACATGTCGCTTAACGGTTAGTTGCAACTTGCCCCCTACTTTCCCTATAGAATAAAGGCGTTCTTGCTTGCCATCGGGATAGATAGCCAAGAGGTCTCCAGAGGTAAAACGTTGCTTTGTCTGTAGTACCAAGGAGAATGTCTCCTCAGGAGCTGTTTCCTTAGCCGCTTCCACTACTTTTATCTTTGTCAGTGCAGCTCTTTCTCCCTCATAGTAGGACGGAGTAGTCTCCAAGGCAAGTTCACTCAGCCCATTCCATGCGGCTACCCATGCTACAAACTCCGCCGAGGATTGATCATTGACCGTATGCACAGGTAGCAGAGAAGTCGCCCAAGAGGTCTCTTTGAGTGCTTCCTCTATAGCAAAAGCAAAAGCACAATAATCAGGATAGAGCTTGGAGCCAAATCCTACTATACTACAAGACAAAGCTCCTTGTGGAGTTGTACGTAATAGAGATAGGAACTGATCGGCATTGCTTGGAGGATTCCCTACCCCATAGGTTGAGGTAAATATAAGCAAATGGCTGCCCTTAGGATAGGTTTGGTAACTATTGAGTGGTGCCAAGTAGGCTTTCTTTCCCAAGGCTTGTAGTTGGACTAAGACCTTTTGAGCTACCGAAAGGGTATTACCGCCTTCTGAACCGTAGAGTAGGATATATTCCGCCTCGGCGGGAGTGCAGGTGTTGCGTATCTTTACCGACTTGCGGGAGAAGGTTATGACAAAACCTGTATAGATGAAAAAGAGCATCCCCACACAAGCAACAACCAAAATAGCTGCCCACCATACGCTGGTACGTCCTGTATGTAAGTCCTTACAAAAGCGGGCAAAAACCTGAGTTTTAGGATAGACCACCTCGCTCAGCACATGGCCTGTAAACTGGCTTACCACCAGTTCTCTATCCTTGAGCTTTACCAAATAGGCATCCTCATAAGTGGTGTCAAAAGGGAACTCTACACTTACCACCTTGTCCAAGGTGATTTGGTTAAGTACGGCTATTTGCTGTACCTCCATAGGGTCTTCCCCATCGTAGGATTCTTCTACGGAGTAATCTACCTCGTATTTTTCCTTTGGTTTCTCTCCTAAGAAGCGATTATATACCAGATAAGTACCAGTAAGACCTAAGATAAGCAGCGGAATAAGTAGCCACTTACCCAAAACAGTATGATAATAGCGAGAGAAACCGTCCTTTATCATCTTCTTAAAGAAGTTTCTCGCTCCGTTTTGTTTTTTAAAGATCAGCATAAGCCCTGAAAGCACACTAAAGACCAAGCAAAGTGCAATAAAGCCCATAATGATGCGCCCCACATTCTTTAGCTCCAAAGAGCGATGTAGGGAAATCATGAATTTGACAAAAGCCGAGCGCTCCTCTACCTTACCCAAGACCTTACCTGTGAGTGGGTCTATATGGGCATTAACTTCTTTCCCTTCCTTGTCAGTTGCCTTGATTACAGCAAAGCCACGTGGGTCTATAGTAAGGGAATTAACTTCTTGATAGGCCTCCCTGACCCCAGCAATGGATTGAGCTAAGGTGATTTGGTCAAGATGTTCCGCCCTATAGGAAGGATATTGTCTGTCTATATTATTTATGCCTATGATAATCCCTGTTACGGCGGCCAAGGCAAAGAACAAAGAGGCTATAATAGCCAGAGTTAAATGGATATAACGCATCATTTCAGTGAATAATGAATAATGAATAACGAAAAATGAATAGTGAAGGCATGAAGAGTATTTTTTTCACTCTTCACTTTTCACTCTTCACTTATATCATTCCCCTTGCTTTAAGCTCCAGATATTTATTGATACTCTGTAGCGTGAGCTGCTGGGGAGGGGTCAATAGGCACTGAATCCCGTGACGGGTCAGTTCCTGAACGATAAGCCGTTTCTCAAAAGAAAACTTCTCGGCGATGACCTTGTCATATACCTCTTGGATATGCTCGGAAGGCTTATGTAGGAGGTGTTCCAGTTCTGTATTTTGGAAGAATATCACCACCAAAAGGTGCTTTTTGGCTATGGCCTTTAGAAAGGGCAATTGCCGATATAGGCTGTTAGGTGTCTCAAAATTGGTATAGAGCATCAGCAAACTGCGTTGCTTAATGGTATTATTAATATCCGAATAGAGCCTACCGAAATCCGTCTCCTTGAAATCTGTCTCTATATGATAGAGCTTTTCCATGATACGCTGCATTTGGTCAGATTTGCGATCGGCCACTACCCTATCCTCTACCTTATGGGAGAAGGTGAAAATTCCTGCCTTATCCTGCTTTTTGAGAATGATATTGGTCAGTGCCAAGGAGGTATTAATCGCATAATCCAAGAGCGAAAGCCCCTCAAAGGGCATATACATACTGCGTCCCTTGTCTATAAGGGTATATACATGTTGCGCCTTCTCATCTTGGTACTGATTGACCATCAGCTGTGCTCGCTTGGAGGAGGCTTTCCAGTTGATCGTTCGCATATCATCACCCTGTACATAGTCGCGTATATGCTCGAACTCCATGGTGTGGCCTATCTTGCGTATCTTCTTGATTCCATAGTCAAAAAGACGCTGAGAGAAAGCAATCAGCTCAAACTTCTTCATCTGGATAAAAGACGGATAAGTGGCCACCATAGCATGCTCACAGGAGACATAGCGCTTTATAAACAGTCGCAAAGGTGTATAGACAAAGGCATTGAGCTTCCCAAAACTATACTCCCCTCGCTCAGTAGGGCGCAGGTAGTACTGGAATACCTGCTCTTGCCCTCCCCTGAAGTAAAGGGTATATTCGAAATCTCGCTTTTGGAACTGAAAAGGAATCTCATCAATAAGCTGCATATACATAGGAAAGGGATATAGGCTCTTGATATGTACCTCTATAAGGTTCTCATCGCTATTGGAGAGCCTCTCTGGCAATACCCGCTGGGCTTCAATCCCCTTTTTAGTGGTGAAGACCAAAAGAAAATCCAAAAAACACACCAAAGCAAATACATACAGAGCCCCCTGCGCTATGGGAGTGAGCCTTACCCAAAAGAAAGAGAGGGTATAGAGTCCCATAAGGCAGAGCAACCAGATGAAAAAGCCTGTATGTAAGTATATTTTTCTCATCGGGGTATGGCTACGCTTTCTATGATTTGTTGGATAATCTGTTCCGAGCGAATACCTTCCATTTCCTTTTCAGGGGCAAGAATTACCCTATGCCCCAGCACGGGATAGGCGGCTTGCTTGATATCCTCTGGGGTTACAAAGTCACGCCCTGCCAAGACTGCAAAACCTTTGGCTGCATTGAGCATCGCCAAGGAAGCTCGCGGAGAAGCTCCTAAGTAGAGGAAGCTGTTCTCACGAGTGTTCTGGGTAATTTTAGCTATATACGCTATCAGCTGGGGTTCTACAAGTATATTCTTAACCATAGCCTGATAACGCACTAAGTCCTCAGCCGAAAGCACCTTGCTCACTGTAGCGGTCTTGTCCTGTGCCTTAGCCTCATGCTCACGAGTAATAATCTGAATTTCATCTTCCAACGAAGGGTAGTCAATCACAATCTTAAAGAGAAAACGGTCAAGTTGGGCTTCAGGAAGGCGATAGGTGCCTTCTTGTTCTATTGGGTTTTGGGTAGCAATCACCAAGAAAGGGGGCTGCATCTTAAAGCGCAAACCGTCTATAGTGATTTGTCGCTCTTCCATCACCTCAAAGAGGGCCGCTTGGGTCTTGGCGGGAGCTCGGTTAATCTCGTCAATAAGAATGAGATTAGAGAAGATAGGTCCTTTCTTGAACTCAAATTCTGATTTCTTGAGGTCAAAGATAGACGTTCCCAACACGTCCGACGGCATAAGGTCAGGGGTAAACTGTATACGGCTAAAGCCTATATCCAAGGCCTTGGAAAGGAGCTTTACGGTAATGGTCTTAGCTATCCCTGGCACTCCTTCCAAAAGGACATGACCGTTGCTTAGCAGGGCTACCAGTAGGTAGTCTATCATCTTCTCTTGTCCTACGATGACCTTCTGAAGCTCGGAGCGCACCTGAGCTAATTGGTTTTGTAACAGACCAAGATCAATGCGGGAGGTAAATTCCAATTTATTGTTTTCGTCCATAGGTATATCTTTAATGTATGTTCCAAAATTCGTCTATCCATTTGTCCAACTGGGTAAGGGTTTCCTCTTGAGCTTGTTGGGTTTGCTCAAAGTGTATAATGGTGCCAACTATCTGTTGTACTAAGTCCTTATCCTTACCTGATTTGTTAGCTAACTTAGTGGCAAAATCCTCATTGATTTGCTGGGTATCGAGGTAGTATCTTTGTCTTATTTGGTCTAAGAAATAGGTGATCTTCTTGCGTACCATATCGGTGGCATCGCGCTCTTGGTAGTAGAGCGAACTGATGCTTTGGGCAAACTCAATGGTGGTATTCTTTGGCTTTTCTATCACAGGAATAATCCGCTGCTGGCGCTTCCCCTTAAAGAGCAGATATAGCAAAAAGCCCACGAGCATCAAGTGCCAGGCCGTACGCAGCTGTGGCTGACTCATAATAAAGCTCAATTCGTCCTTCCCTTGGTTAGAAGGGACAAACCAAACCGTTGGTCTATCCTTTGGCAGATAGGAAAGCACTGTAGCGGCATAAGAGCGTACCTCTTGGCTCTCCTTGAGAAAATAGTTGGTAAAGGCTATCGGTGGCCCTAAGTGGAGAAAAAACTTCCCCCTGCCATAAGGTACCTCTACAAAATTGATTTTCCGCCTCTCTTTTTTACCATCAGAGGAAAACGCATAGCCTAAGGCTTTATCTCGCTCCTTATCTAATCTGGTAAAGTAATTGACTCTTATATAATCCCTCTCTGGACGCAGGTAGATTGGCTTATTATAAGAGGTACTATTGAGCTGTAGATTGACCTCACTGACCATAAGCTGATAATTTGTTTTTATCTTCAGCGTATCCATTAGCCCATCATCATTATTAAGAAAAAGCGCTTGGCTACCTGCCTGCACATCAGAAAGTACCTTTTTGAGAGACACCTCATCTATTCCTTTTGTGGTGAAAATATAGTTACACTCTCCTTTTTGCTGATTTCTCCTGAGGTATTCGTAGGGCGTATAGGATATCCTATCTACCCTTTTAGAGAAAAAGTGCTTGAGCTGCTCACCAAAGATATAAAGCCCATAAGGCTGCTTGCTATTGGCATCATAGGTCTGCTCCCAATCCACCTTTCTATCGGCCGAGGAGAAGACAGTTAGTGCCATGACAATAACCACTACACTCAAAAGAATCAGATAATTACGTATTGCCTTTCCCATTTACTTCTTTTTTTGAGTGTTTATATATCCCTGATAATCAGTCTTTGCCTCTTGGTATTGGACATCACTGATAGAGAACTCCCCATACCATATATAGTTATACACCTTGGAGAGATAGACAAAGCGTGACTTCTGGATTGGGTCTTTGATTTCTCGCTCGTAGTCAGAGTTTGTTTTTCTCTCCTCCCAAGCTATTTGTCCTTTGTCAGAAAGTACCTTCAGTAGCCATAGGTAATATAGGCGAATGCTCTGGCGGGTATCATTCTGTTGCTCTGCTTTTTGTATCAGTGTAGGAAAATCGGCTTGGTGGAGATGCTTCTCTATGGCGTCCATAGGAATATCCGAAAGTTTTTCCTTACTCCTATCGGTTAGCCAGCGACCTTTGCGGCCAAGTGCCCAGCGTACCACAAAGAAAATAACAACCAATAAGAGCACAAAGCCCAATAGTTGTAGCATATGTTGTGCCCCATTCCTCCGTTCTTTTCCATAGATAAACTCTTCTATCTTATTGATAATGCTTTCCAACACTTCCAGAAACGATGAAAGAAAAGCATCGTTCTTCCCTGAGGTATCTGAGTAATCAAAATCAGCAGTGTTGTATTGCTCTGGTACCCCTTCAAAGGAGCGCAGAGCATCGGGTGGAGTTTGCCTAACAGGAATCTGATAGGTAAGGCTATCTTTTTCATCTACAGCAAGCTCCTCTGTTTGTGCATACAAAGGTACTCCTATACACAAAAAGTATAGGAGTAGCCCGTATAATTGTATTTTTCGCCTATTCTTCTTGAGCATTTTGACCTATAAGATCTATTTCATCGGTATATTCTCCGTCTTTTTCTCCAAAGTGAATGAGTATTTGCAAGAATGTCTGAAAATTAGATGCTACAAAAACAACTGTAATGGCAATAAGTAGCAATACAAAGACCAAGATCGTATTACCTACAGTAGCTTCAAAGCCAGAGAGTCCTAAGGCCACCATATAGATAACCATAGGCACAAAAACTCCTGCTGTCGTTATAGCGGAAATGATGAGAGTCATCACAAAAGTAGCCCCAAATTTGTCCCAAAAGCCAACCTTTAGTTGGTTAATCACCTTCTCTAAGGCTGGGAAATAATCCATTTTATCTTTGATATATATAAGCATAAATTGTTGCAAAAAGAGAACCATAAAAGTACTCACAAAAACACTGACCAACTTAGACAAGACAGTTTCTTCTCCCAAAACTCCAAATATCCCCCATAAAATAAACATATAGGGAATCCCTACAACAAAAACAGAGATAAACCCAAAGGTAAAAGCTCGGGGAAGCATCACTCTTATCTTATCAAAAATCTCCTTAGCACTTATATCCATCCTATAAGGTGCCTCCTCCAGCAATTGCGTATAAGCAATGGGGAAACAAATGACAAACAACATTAAAAAGAAAGACAACAACAACAGAACCAAAATCAACAAAGCAGCTGATCCTAAGCCAAAGGATAATGACGAAGAGGCACGAAGAATCAACATTGCTGCGAATATGATTCCTGTCGCTGCAAATATAGCCCCATTGACTATTAAGTAATTAGAGAAGAAATTCCTCGCATACTTCTTAAAGAAAGTAAACGTATCTCCAATGAGGGCACTAAAGCCTCTTTTCTTGTAGAAAATAAAATCATTCATGTTTTTAACTATTTAATTTATAATGTTTTACTATAGGATATATCAAGAAATAATAGGTAATCACTGCAAGTGTTCCCAGTATGATTGTAAGGTCTAACCACAGGGGCATATCATAATAATAGCGCGTAATAAAGCCCTCTATAAAGCCTGCGGCTATAAAAAAAGGCATCGTTCCAAAGAGCAGAGATAGGCCTTCCTTGAAAGCAATCTTAAAGGAAAGCATACGCGAATATGTTTTGGGGAAGAGAATCCCCCCTGTAAGGACAAACCCTGCGGCTATAGCTATGATAATACTAAAAATCTCCATGGCTCCATGCAGCCACAAGGCCCTAAGGGCGGCTTCTATCTCTCCCATCTGATAACAAAAATACATAAATGCCCCCAATATAACGGCATTCCGTAACGCCATAAGGAAAGTTACCGTCCCAGCGGTAATCCCACAGAGGAAGCAGTAAAAAGCCACCCTGATATTATTGAAAGTAATCACTATAGCCGTAGCCCAATTGCTCCCTTGCTTATATACGGCCATAGGATCGCCATTTTCTATATTCTCCAAGGTCATGTTCACATACATATCCCCCATAATAGCCCTTACATAGCGCGGCTCGTAATAGGCCGAAAGTGCCCCTATCAAAGCGAAGAAAAAGAATAGGATAAAACTAAAATAGATAAGCTTTCGGTACTTATAGGCAAGCATGGGTACATAGTCGGTGAAAAAAAATTTCAATCTATTTTTCTCAATTCGCTTGGTTTTGTAAATTTTTTGGTATATTTGCGTGACCAAAAAATTGAGATAAGTAACCGTGTTACTCTTTGGATAATAGGTCTGGGCAAAAGATAGGTCTCCCAATAGCTGGACGTAATAATCCGCCATTTGGTCAGGGGAAATAAGCTTTCGCTCATTTAGGACGGCCTCCACCTCCAACCATTTGTCTTTATTTTGCTTGATAAAGGCTACTTCTCTCATACAAGGTGCTAAATTAGAAAAAATATGTCAAAGATACAAATAAAAACCACACAAAATATTCTGCTCGCTTTTGAGCCAGCCTCCATTGGAGAGCGTATGGGTGCTTTTGCCATTGATTTTGTCCTTATTATGGGCTATATATTCGTTGTTAGGTATATCATGGAGCTTTTTCTCTATAACTTTATCGGCGATTTTTGGGAGCTTTTTGCTATACTTTCCGTACTCATGCTACCAGCGGTCTTCTATCCCTTGGTAGCGGAATCCCTTATGCAAGGACAGACTGTGGGTAAGCGCATCATGAAAATCAGGGTACTCAAGATTGATGGGTATCAGGCCTCCTTTGGCGATTTTTTTATCCGTTGGCTATTTACTTTGGTGGAAGTGGATCTTTTTATGGGTTCGGCAGCACTTATCAGTATTATTTCTTCCAAGTACTCCCAGCGCTTAGGCGACTTTGCCGCAGGGACTGCCGTTATTACCGAACGCAACAAGATGAACATCTCTCATACTATCTTGGAAGAACTCTCCTATACCTATCAGCCGCTCTTCACCCAAGCCGAGGTGTTACTCTTTTCAGATCAAGACGCTCAAACAATCAAGAATTACCTTGCCCTAGCCCTAAAAAGCAAAAACGGACATCTCACCATAGCGCGCTTAGCGGACAAGATCACCGAAATCTCCAAGCGTGAACATACCTCTTTTACCAAAAAGGCCGATTTCGTCCAGCAATTCCTTAAGGATTACAGCTTTTATACGGGCAGGTAATAAGGTTTTGGTTATGCAAATTAGTCGCTAAGAACGCACCATTCAGAATTATCATCAATTTATCTTTAGGTTCTAATTTAAAAATATTCTAAATAGTTTGCGGCATTAGATTTTTATTTGTACTTTTGCGGCACGTTTATATCTAAATCATACCGATATGAAAAAAACATTGTTTTTAATGGCTACTGTTGCTCTAATGGTAGCTTCTTGTGGAAATAACAAGAAACCTGAAGAGTCTGCACAAACTACAGAACAGCCTGCCGCTACTGAAGCGCCTGCAGCAGACCAAGCAGCTGAAGCTGTAAATGTAACCTTGGAAGGTACTGACCAAATGACCTTTAACATTCAAGAAATCAAAGCCAAAGCAGGACAAACTATCAATGTTACCCTTAAGCATGTAGGACAAATGCCTAAAAATCAAATGGGACACAACTTCGTACTTCTTAAGAAAGGTACTGATATTCCTACCTTTGGAATGGCTGCCATGGAAGCTGGTCTTGAAAAGGACTATATTCCTAACAATGGAGCTGATGTGATTGCTCACACCAAACTTATCGGAGGCGGAGAAACAGATACTATCTCTTTCAAAGCTCCAGAACCTGGTACTTATGACTACATCTGTTCTTACCCAGGTCACTTTTCTCTTATGAAAGGGAAACTTATCGTAGAATAAGTTGTTCTAAGTTATTATTCTTTTCTATAGAAACAGAGGTCTCACCTGCGGCGAGACCTCTGTTTATTTTACTGTTACTGAGAACATTAACTCAGTTTGTACACTTGCCTGCCAAGTGGTGTCGGCTCTGATAGAGTAAAGAGTATTGGTCAAGGGGAGCGCTACCAAATCGCCTGTGCGAAGAGTCATATACTCCGATACTGTTCTTAAGGCAAGTGGCAGCAACTGTAAGGCAGGTTGCAAAGGAAGCTCCTCAAGCACCTGACCATCTTGGCTTAGTATTGCCGTGTCTTCTTGTTGTAAGTGCTCTATGGGCTGGAAGTTGCCTACCACCATAGAATTGTCAAAGGAGGTGGCCAGCTCCCAAGGATTAGCTGTGGCTTGAAGCTGTTGTTGCCTGTCATAAGCCGTTAGAGCAAGTCCTAAAGAGACTTGTTCGTAGTACTTAGGGGCAAATTTTTCTAAGATACATTTGCCTTGCTTGCTGAGTTTGGCCATTAGTACCACTTGTGTGCGGAGATCTCCAGTAAAATCGGGTATATAGAGCGGAAGTTCTCTATTATGTACAGCCGTATCGGGCTTTATATAGAGCAGTGGTTGCCCCTGCGCTGTGGTGGGTAGTTGTATATATACTATTTTCACAAGAAAAACTTTTTTTATCGTTATAAAATCCGTATTTTTGCCCTTTATTTGAACTTATATGCGTATTATCTCTGGCACCCATCGTGGCAAGCAACTCATCGCTCCCAAAACCCTCCCTGTACGTCCTACTACGGACTTTGCCAAGGAGTCGCTTTTTAATATTCTCAACAATTATTTTTTCTTAGATAGTATCAAGGTGCTTGACCTTTTTGCTGGCACGGGCAATATCAGCTACGAGTTTGGTAGTCGGGGTTGTCCTGATATCACGGCCGTAGATAGCCATCCTGCCTGCGTACAGTATATCCGCAAGACAGCCGAAACGCTCGCCTACCCCATTGAAGTAGTCAAAAGCGATGTCTTTACCTACTTAGATCGCAGTCTGAGCCAGTACGATGTCATCTTTGCCGACCCCCCTTATGATATAGAACCCGATAGCCTCGAACGATTGATTGAGACTGTCTTTGAGCGCAACCTCCTTAGCGAAGAAGGCCTGCTAATTGTTGAGCATTCCTCCAAAGTCCATTTAGAAGAAGTCCCTCATTTTCAAGAAGAAAGACGCTATGGCGGGACGAGTTTTAGTATCTTTAATAATGACTAATGACTAATGATTAGTGCAATAGGATTAGTCACTTGTCATTAGTCATTAAACTAAGTATTTAATCCCAATCACCAACCCCAAGTGCATACCCTCATGGGTGTTGTTAAAATAAATAGCATCTTCCACACAGCTAAGGGGATAGTTAAGCCCTGTAAGGTAGTCGGTATAGGTGGTAAAAATACCTTTCTGGTAGTCCTCTTCCATTTGTTGTTGGGTGGAGAGGAGCAAGCCTTTGAGGGTATCTACTTCTTCTTGAGTAGGGATATGTCCGTCAGGCACGGTACCCTTACGATAAGCGGCAATAAAGTCCTCTGGTACATACATAGGTAGCCCACTATTGTAGTAGCAATAAAGCTGTTGGGTTACAATCGCATGAGAGATGTTCCACAACAAGTTATTGCGAAAACCCTGAGGGATCACGGCTAATTGTTCCAAGGTAAAACCTTCTAAATACTGTAAGTATCGCTCTCTGATACACTTGTGTAGAGAGAAAACAGCTTTGTCTAATTTCATGTTTTTTATAGATTAATTTTGTAATATCTGCTTGATAATGAGCGGAAAAGCACGATACTCTAACTCATGCACCTTTTGTGCAAGGCTTTCAGGAGTATCGGTTGGTGCAATCAGCACACGCTCTTGGTAGATGATTGCTCCTTCATCATAGTGCTCATTGATGTAATGAATAGTGATACCACTCTCTTTTTCACCTGCGGCGATCACAGCCTCATGTACATGCATGCCATACATGCCCTTGCCCCCATATTTGGGGAGTAGAGAGGGGTGTATATTGATAATTCTATTGGGAAAACGAGCAATAATATTCTCTGGACACTTCCAAAGGAAGCCCGCCAAGACAATTAGGTCGGGTTGTTCGCGCTCCAAGAGATCCAGTATATAGGACGTCTCATAAAAATCCTTCCTATCAAAGAGCATACAAGGCACATCCAACCGCTGAGCACGGTCTATGACGCCTGCTTTGGGATTATTGGTCAATATAAAAGCTACCTCTGCCAAGCCATTCTCTTTGAAGTAAGTAACAATACGCTCAGCATTGGAACCATTGCCCGAAGCCAATAGAATGAGTTTTTTCATCAGTCAAGAAATTTGTGCAAATTTACGCATTTTTTTTCGGGTTAGCCAGAAAAAAACAACTTCTTTTTCTTACCTTTGTCCCTTGAAACAACTGATAACAACAACCTATGAAAAAGGCCATTTTCCCTGGCTCCTTTGACCCAATTACTCTGGGACATTACGACATTATTTGCAGAGCTACAGAACTCTTTGACGAAATTATAGTCGCTGTAGGAGAAAATGCCGACAAGCGCTATATGTTCTCCGTAGAAGAACGCAAAGCCTTTATTACCAAGGCCTTCGCTGACCACCCGAAAGTGAAAGTAGTTAGCTACCAAGGTCTTACGGTGGATTTCTGTAAGAGCCTACAAATCCCCTTCATTCTCCGAGGCTTACGCAACCCTGCCGACTTTGAGTTCGAGCGTGCCATTGCCCATACCAATAGGGACTTGGCTGGGGTGGAGACCGTATTTTTGCTCACTGCTGTGAAGACCTCCCATATCTCCTCCTCCATAGTGCGCGATGTAATCCGCAACCGAGGCGATTATACCCTCTTAGTTCCTGAGAGTGTGCGTATTGAAAACATTGAAAAATACTATATACACTGATGACTTACGCAGAAAGCATAGATTGGTTATGGGCACATCTGCCTATGTACCAAGAAAAAGGACGCTCCGCCTTCCGAGGCAAATTGGACAATATCCTCCTTTTGTGCGATCACTTAGGCAATCCACAAGAACAATTCCCTACCCTACATATAGCGGGCACCAATGGCAAAGGCTCCTCTTCCCATGCCTTAGCTTCTGTATTGCAGGAAGCTGGCTACAAGGTAGGACTCTATACCTCCCCACACCTGAAGGACTTTCGCGAACGTATCAAAATCAATGGAGAGGACATCTCCCAAGAGGCGGTATGTCAGTTTGTTGAAAGGCACAAAGACTTTATAGAAGGGGAAAATTTCTCCTTTTTTGAGGTTACTGTAGGTATGGCTTTTGAGTATTTTGCCTATCAAAAGGTAGATATAGCCGTCATAGAAGTAGGCTTGGGTGGCCGATTGGACTCAACCAATATCATCAACCCTGTTGTTTCGCTCATTACCAATATAGGCAAGGATCACACTGAGATTCTAGGAAATACCTTAGAAGAAATCGCCTATGAGAAAGCAGGTATTATCAAGCCTCATACTCCTGTGGTAATCAGCGAGTTTCACCCTCTGACAGCTCCTGTGTTCAAGCAAGTAGCCGCCGAGCGGGAAGCCCCTATCTACTTTGCCGACAGCCTTGAGGTGCCTTATACTATGGATCTCAAAGGGGGCTATCAGGCCAAGAATATCAAGGGAATAGTGCAAACCTTACGCATTTTACAAGAAAAAGGTTGGGCTCTCTCTGAAGAAAATATACAGCGAGGGCTCTCTCATATTGTTGCTAATACCCACCTTATGGGGCGCTGGCAGCTCTTGGGCGAAAACCCAAAAACAATCTGTGATACAGCACACAATGCCCATGGTTTTGCGGAGATTTTCGCTCAACTTGGACAAGAGAAATACAATACCCTACACATGGTACTGGGCTTTGTCAAGGAAAAGGACTTAGATGCAATCCTACCAATGTTCCCCAAAGAGGCGCATTACTATTTCTGTACGCCTAAGATAGACCGAGGCCTGAGTGCAACCCTCTTACAAGAGAAAGCCGCCAGCTATGGCCTCCGTGGTGATGCCTTTCCTTCGGTGGAGAGTGCTTTGGCACAGGCACGAGAACAAGCCCATACAGATGATTTCATCTATATAGGCGGTAGTACCTTCGTCGTAGCGGAGGTAGTATAAGCCAAAGGGCTAAATCTTTTTGGTGGTGATAATCTTGACAGGACATGCTTTCTGGGCATTCTCACAAGCCTCAAAGATGCTATCATCGTAGGACTTGAGGGTGAAAAAGCCTTTTTTCTCTGTGGAGCGCAGCAGAACACTCTTGCCGTCCTTCTTGCTCATCTGGAACTGTTCTGGCGCCATCTCCACACAATAATTACAGCCTATACACTTATCACGCTGAAGGGTTACTATGACCACAAATATAATGATTAATGATTAATGACTAATGATTAATGACTAATGACTAATGACTAATGGCTAATGATTAATGACTGGCACTAATCACTAACAACTGACCACTAATCACTAACAACTAACAACTGACCAATGATTGAAATAGATAATACCTTAATCTCGGAAGAGATTTTAGAAAATGACTTTGTCTGCAACCTCGATGCTTGCAAGGGAGCTTGCTGCGTGGAAGGAGATGCTGGGGCACCTGTGGAGGACGAAGAGGTGGAAATTCTCGAACGTATCTACCATAAGGTGGCTCCTTACCTAAGTGAGCAAGGCCGCAAAGCTATTGAAGCACAAGGTACCGCAGTACGCGGTAGCGATGGCGAATGGGAAACACCGCTTATCAATGGGGGCGAGTGTGCCTACGTCGTCCGAGACGAAAAAGGTATCGTTCTCTGCGGAATCGAGCAGGCTTACCGCGAGGGCAAAATAGACTGGAAAAAGCCTATCTCCTGCCACCTCTACCCTATTCGCCTGAAGAGCTATCCATCCTTCATTGCGGTGAATTACGAGCGCTGGAGTATCTGCAAAGACGCTTGCATTTTAGGACGCAAACTCCAAGTGCCCATCTATAAGTTTGTCCGCGAAGCTCTTATCCGCAAATTCGGAGAAGAATGGTACGAACAATTGGAAGCAGCAGAAGCAATGATTAATGTTCAATGATTAATGTTTAATTTCTATTAGTGTTATTAATCATTACTGGCATTGATCATTAATCATTAGTGGCATTAATCATTAATGAAAGTTTGGATTCCACTGCTGGGGGTATTTAGGATTTTTGTCCCTATAATACTCCCTAATTTCGCTCATAATACTCTCCAAAGAGCGGGTTTGTAAGTCCTTAAGAGAAATAGTCTTTCCTATATAAATAATCTTCTTTTTGAAATCACCTGCCCCCAATACTATCGGTACTTGGGCAGAAAGGGCTATATGATAGAAGCCCATACGCCACTTATCCACTCGAGAGCGAGTACCCTCAGGGGTTACTACTAAGCTAAAATTCTCCTTCTTATACAATTCGGTTACCCACTCCACTACATGGTTGCGCTGGGAACGGTCTATGCCCAAGCCTCCTAAAGCACGTACTAAGGCTCCATACCAAGCTTTGGTATGGCTGTCCTTGATAATGAGCTTGATAGGCTTTTCAAACTTCCAATAGGCCAATATCCCTATCACAAACTCCCAATTGGTGGTATGGGGTGCCACTACCAACACACAGCGGTCAAGGGTATTCATATCTCCTTGTAGTTCTATCTTCCAGCCCGCAAGCCATAAGGCAAAACTACCTATCCATTTCTTGATTTTCATACCTAAAGATTTTGGGGACAAAGATACAAATTTTTAATGATTAATGATTAATGATTAGTGATTAGTGAACAGTGAACAGTGATTAGTGACAAGCTATCGGGCGTCAGGCATCGTAGCGTACGTTTTTCCCCTTCGGGGGAAAGGGGGATAAAAAAGAGAGACTTCCCATCCCTGGAAAGTCTCTCTCTTTAGTTATATCCTTCTTTGGACATTTGTCTCTTGTCACTCGTCGCTTCTCACTAACGATAAAGGGTAAAGTGTCCTTTGAAGGTTCTGTTGTCATCAGGTTCGTTAAGGCGTAGGATAAACCAGTAGTCACCTGTTGGAAGGGCTTCGCCTCCGTAGGTACCATCCCACTCTTCTTTGTTGTTGAGGGTGGCTATCTTTCGTCCATAACGATCGTAGATCACTGTCTCTGCATTCGGATAGCTAGCTAAGTTAAGCGGTGCCCATGTGTCATACTGGCCGTCTCCATTCGGTGTGAAGAAGTTTGGTATCACTACATCCACAAACTCTTTGTACAAGAATACCGAATGTCCGCAGGCTTCCTTGCCTCCATTCTCTTCCTTAAGCTCGCCCTTGCTGTCCTCTACATATACACGTACCTTCTTCT